>URWK01000064.1 GCA_900551505.1 uncultured Ruminococcus sp.
TTTTTTTTTTTTTTTTTTTTTTTTTATTTTTTTTATTTTTTTTTTATTATTTTTTTTTGCATTATTTTTTTTTGGGGGGGGTTTTTTTTTTTTTTCCCCCCCCCCCCCCGAAAAACCTTATAAAACAAAAAACCGCCCATTCAGGACGGTTTTTAAAAGTCTTCTGTAAAAGATTATTCCTTTACACCACCGAGAGCAACACCGGCGATAATGTACTTAGAAAGTATGAGGTATACAACGATAAGTGGAATAATTGTGAAGAAGATACCTGTGTAAACCAGACCGTAGTCAGTTCTGAACTGGTCTGACTTAAGCATACTTACCATTACAGGAAGTGTGTACTTTGTCTTATCTGTGAGGATAATTGATGGTGTGAAGAAGTTGTTCCATGAAGTGATGAAGTTGAAGATAGCTTGTGTAGCGATAGCCGGCTTACAAAGCGGAAGAGCAATCTGGAAGAATGTTCTGAACTCTGAACAACCGTCAATACGAGCAGCTTCAACAAGTGAGATTGACAACGCACCGGACATATATTGCTTCATAAAGAATACTACTGCCGGAGCGGCAACAGCTGTTACGATAAGCGGAACAAATGAATTGAGGAGTCCCATCTTACTCATGAACTGGTAGAAACCGATGATTGAAACCTGCTGAGGAATCATCATGATACCAAGAATGAATGCATAGAGCATATCTTTACCTTTGAACTGGTAAACTGTAAGACCGTAAGCTGTAGCTGTTGAGAAGAATACTGCAAGTGCAGTAAATCCAACAGAAATTATCATACTGTTTTTGAAACCTGCAAGAACGTTTATGGTGTCTGAACGTGCAAGAAGGTTCTTAACGTTTTTCATGAATTCGCCGCCAGGAATGATTGTGATACCACTTTGAATCTGCTGGCTAGTGATTGTAGTATTTACGAATGTAATCCAGAATGGGAATATACTGATGATAGAAAGGATAACAAGAACTGCTATAACAATTATTCTCTGGATTAAAACGCCTCTTGAATAGCTTTTTGTATCATTTGAATAGTTATTTGCACTCATACTCCAAGACCTCCGCTCATTTTTGCACCCTGCTTAGCAAGCTTTTTCTGTTTCTTGATGTATTTCTTTCTTGCAGCTTCGTCCTTATCTCTCATAATGTAGAAGAGAAGAATACTAAGTACAGCTGTTACGATAAAGAGTACAACAGATGCTGCTGCGGCATGACCATAGTCAAGTGATGAACCAAATGCAAGTTCCGTAATGTACATGGTGACTGTTCTTGTTGTGCCGTTCGGGTTACCTTTGTTGAGAAGCTTCGGAACGTCATAAAGCTGAAGACCACCGATAAGTGATGTTACGAGGTTGTAAAGCATGATTGGCTGGATTTCCGGAAGTGTGATATGTATAAATGTTTCAAAACTTGTAGCTCCGTCAATTGATGCAGCTTCAAAGAGTGAAGGGTTTATACCAAGAATACCGGATATAAGTACCAACATAGTCTGTCCATACCACATCCATGTCTGAATGAATGAAACGATACCTCTTGTCCAACCTACACTTCTGAAGAATTCAAATGGCTGTTTGATGATTCCCATACTTGTGAGAAGGTTGTTGATAGGTGCGTGCGGATAGTCGAAAAGTGAAGTAAAGAGTACGGCAATAGATGCTGCTGTGATAACGTTTGGAAGATAAATAAGAACCTTGAAAACGCCCATACCTTTAATCTTCAGGCGGATATTTGTGAACCACTCAGCAAGCAAAAGTGCAAGTCCGAGCTGTGGGATAAAGTTGAAGCCCCACATAATGAATGTGTTCTTGAATGATTCAAGAAGTGATTTGTTATCAACGAAGTACGAGAAGTTCTGTAAGCCTACAGGATTCGGACCTGTTGAAATCGCAACGCCTGTTGCAAGGTCTACTTTGTTGAGATATTCCTGAGTACTGAGCCAGAAAGTATAAATCAACGGGTAGAACTGGAAGATGAAATAGATGATAAAGAACGGCGCAACAAATATGTAGCCATATTTACTATAGCTTACACTTTTGATACGCGAAGAACTACTACTCATAAGTTCATTCACACTCCTTCATGGAAATAAAATAAATTAAAGAATTACTGGGTGTTCACATACTTTTCGAGCATATGAACAATTGTGAGTATTTATATTTTTCTCACATATTTCTCAAGGTTTTTTCTGAAATACAGAAAAAACTCTTAAAATAACACGGGTATTGTTATTAAAAATGGGGCTGGGAGAGAATTCCCTGCCCCAATCCGACACGCCCAGTTTTTGTCGGGCTGTTATTATCTTTTAATTTCTGTTAAGAAAAATTATTCAATTTCGATAGAAGGAATGAGGTCCTTAACATCAGTCTTGAACTGTGAAACAGCAGCGTCCTTGTCCTTTTCGCCGTTAGCATAAGACTTGTAGCATTCCTTGAACTTGTCGTTGATTGTCTGGTCGAATGCAGTCATAGTAGAAACGTTGATGTTTTCGAGCTGTTCCTTGAAGAGTGTGTAGTGGTCCTGACCGCCGAGGAAGTCGAATGTGAATCCGTCAGCAATGATGCTGTCGATAGCTTCCTTGTTGTTTACGAAGTCCTTAGAACCAAGTGCGTAGTTCTTCATGCTTTCTGTATTGAGAGTGAAGTAAGAAATGATGTCCTGAATGATATCAGCGTTATCGCATGACGGAGGAACAACGAGCCATGTACCGCCCCAGTAATATGGTGAAGGACCTGTGATAGCTCTCCAGTCGCCGTATGAACCTGCTTCAGGTGAACCAACTTCTACGCCGTCAGCAAGACCTGATTTTTCTTCGTTGAGCTTAGCACCTGAGTTTTCAAGCATTGTCCACTGAATGCCCCATGTTGAGAAGAAAGCACCCATTGTTCTTGTTTCAGCTGTATTTGAAAGAGCTGCGTTCCAGCCTGTTGACCACTGGTCTACGCCGACTGTAAGGTCATGACCTTCGCCTGATACGAGGTACTTAGCGAGTTCGAGGAATTCGTCAACTTCAGGTGAAACAGAAAGCTTACCGTTGTCAATCCAAGATGTTGTACGGTTAGTTCTGTAAACCTGCCAAACGTCTTCAATACCCTGAATGAGCTTAACCTTGCCTTCAGAAGCATCGTAAACTTCCTTAGCAGTAGCCTTGAAAGCGTCCCAGTCCTTAACCTTTTCCTGCATAGCCTTTTCGTCTTCTACGTTAAGGAGTTCCTTAGCGAGTGATGGACGATAAAGGAAAAGTCCAGGAGCAGCCTGCCATGAAACACCCTTGATTTCGCCGTTGAGCTTGCTTGTACCAACAACCTTTGTGTAGTCGTACTGGTTGCTGAGGTCAGCTTCTGTGATACCAACCTGGCTGAGAGGAGCTGTAGCATCGTCATTGTTGATATATTTAAGAGCGTAGTCAGCTTCTGCAAGATAGAGGTCACCGAGGTCCTTGTCATCTGTCTGGAGAATGTTGTCAAGAGCTGTCTGGTAAGCACCACCGTCTGAAGGGTTGATTACATAACCTGTTTCTGTGTTAAGAGTCTTACCATTCTTGAAAGTGATAGTCTTTGTAGCTTCGTCATACTTAGCACCAGTTGATTCGTCCTTGCAGTAGTAGTTGAGAAGCATATTGAGGAATTCCTGGTTCCATGAGTGGATAACTACTTCGTTACCGTCTGTAGGAAGTGAGATTTCTCCTGTAGCACCGCCGGTAGAACCTGAATTGCTGTCGTCCTTGCTGTCAGCAGAGCTGTCAGCTGAACTTTCATCAGCCTTGCTTTCGTCAGCCTTGCTTTCTTCCTTTGAAGAGCTTTCTTCCTTTGAAGAAGATGAAGATGATGATGAAGATGAAGATGATGATGAGCTGTTAGAACCGCCATCACAACCTGCAAGTGCTGTTACTGTCATACCGAGTGCAGCAACGAGTGCAAGTGTCTTTTTAAGTTTGTTCATTTAAAATTTCCTCCTTAGTAGTTTATTATATTAAGAAATATAATAGCGTGTGGGACATCTATTTAAAAGCAAAAGCTTAAAATAGCAAAAACAACGCATAACAACTCCGGACACCTTTTATTCAGTTTTTGGAAAGTGTCTTGGTTGCTGAGCGTGATTTATATGTTAAGGTCTTTGACCGTACCGCCTTCAATGAACTTACCTTCAATGATAATCTTCTTGCTTTCCGTGAAGATTTCTTGTTTTTTCATAAGTTTCACGAGAATTTCGGCGGCTTTCCTGCCTATGCCGACTGTATTCTGGCGTATTGTTGTCAAAGGTGGTTGCATGACTTCTGAAATATAGATTCCGTCATATCCGGTAATTGAAACATCATTGGGAACTTTCAAGCCCATTTCTTCGATAGTGCCTTTTGCAACCATTGCCGAAAAATCGTCCGGCATAAGAATGCAGGTCGGGGGTTCGGAGAAACTGAGCATTTCCCTTACAAGTGACCTTGAGCTTTCCGCATCGTGATACTTGCCCTGCCTGATGTAGTCAGGGATAACAGGAAGACCTTCTTCTTTCATCGTATCCAGAAAAGCATTAAGGCGGATTGAGGTAATCTGCGAGCTGTCACCATATATGCAAGCTATTTTTCTGTGACCTTTTGAACTGACATACTTCACAAGAGTCTGCATACCGATTGAATTGTCGGAAGTAACCGAATAATGCCTTTCCGATTCAAAGTCTACTGCAACAAGCGGAATATCTCCGTTCAGAAGCTCAATGACTTCGGAATCGTAAAAGTCCATGCAGGCAACCATTATTCCGTCAACTCTGCGGTACTTGCAATGTTCATAATAGGACATGGCATTCTTTCCGATATGACGGCTGATAAAGGTAACATCATAACCCATTTTTTCAGCTTCGACCTTGAACCCGTTAAGTACAGGGGCAAAATAGCTGTGAGTGAAACCTTTTCCTGCCTTGTCCACGAACAGAACACCTATATTGAATGTTTTGTTTGTTTTCAAAGCCCTCGCCTGAGAATTAGGAAGATAGCCCATTTTTTTTGCGGTTGAACATACTCTTTTTCTTGTAGCTTCGCTGATATCGGTATGATTATTGAGAGCCTTGCTGACCGTAGCGATAGAAACACCGCATTGTCCAGCAATATCTTTAATTGAAACTATTTTCATCGCCCCCAATTTCAAAGTCCATCAAAGAAACACAAAAAAGAATGTCATACAAATCAAACTGAGAATAATCCGGTCTGTAATATCAGGATATTTTTAATATCCTCCCCATGATAACAGCCCTGAGTTTATTCTAACCTAATATATTATACAAATTTATATTTGGATTGTCAAGTAAAATCTAAAGAAAACTGAAAACGGGCAATGTATTTCTGCCTTAAAGATAATATAACACAAAAACTATGGGAATGTCAACAAACAAGGCATAATTCATATGTTAATTTATTATTCGTGACAAAATACTTGTCAAAATGTCTTGAAATCACGAAAATTTCACAGGCTTTTCAATCTTTAAACGTTTTCGTACCTCTAATATACAATGTTCACAAAGAAAAGTCAATGTTTTAAGCCAATCTTTCATAATTTTTAGGGATAGTACACAATTCTCTTAAATATCTTTTGTAGTATATCACAAAAGTTTTTCACTATTTTTGCAAAATCACCAAAACCGACAATCATTTGGGATAAGTTTTTTATCGGAAGTCTGTCGGTGTTTGTCATGGTTTTACAGAACCTTAAATTAAAAATTGGCAATGTATAATTTATTACATTTTTACTTTTTCATTATACTATATTTTTCTCTGCTTTTTATTTAGAAATTATGATTATTTCATGAAATTCTTTGCAAAATATAAACACAGGGACGGACAATTTTCATTATCCGCCCCTTGTATCTTTATTTCTTATCCGTAAAGTTCAGTTCTCACTGATTTTTGTAAGAATCAATCATTTTCTTGACCATCTGACCGCCGATTGAACCTGCCTGTCTTGCAGTGAGTTCGCCGTTGTAACCCTGCTTGAGGTCAACGCCTACTTCGTTAGCTGATTCCATCTTAAAACGTTCGAGAGCTTCTCTGCCCTTCTGAGTCATTTCGCCTTTCATAATAACATCTCCTTAATTTTTTTAAGTTTGTGTTTTCTGTGCCGCATTAGTATTATATCCGCAGAAAAGAAAAATATCAGAGGTATTTTATTCTTTTCATCGAGGAATATTATGGCTTTGAAGATTTATACTTTCAGTGGTATAATAAATAAAAAACGAGGCTTGAAAAGATGAAAACACATTTCTTTTATATCAGCATAATAGTAATTATGTTATGTGCGTTTGCGTTTATCCTGAGCAGTAAGAGTCAGGATGAAACTGTTCCGACTATAAAACAGATTTCCGTGGAGAAGATTACGGAAATTATTTCTGATTCAGATAGCGAAAGCGAAATTACAGAGAAAACTCAGAAATCGGAAAAAGTTACTTCAAAGGAAACCACATCAAAGACCACGAAGAAAAAGGAAACTACCACTACAACGAAAAGTACAAAAACTACTTCCGCAAACACAAAGAAACCTTCCGAAAGCAAACCCGAAAGCGAAAAAGAAGAAGTTTCCGTAGAATTTCCGATAAATCTTAATACTGCAACACTTGAAGAACTTATGGCACTTGACGGAATAGGAGAAGCCACCGCACAGAAAATCATTGATTACAGAAATGAAACCGGTGGTTTTACGAACCGTTCGCAACTGCTTGAAGTAAACGGAATAGGCGAAAAGAAACTTGCGAAAATCTATGATTATATTTACATAGAGAACGAACAGGAAATTATATCACCCGAACAGGATAATTACATTCCCGAAGAACCCGTTAACAATGCAGATATCCCCAGTGAAGACTTACCCCCTGCACCCGAAGAAAATAATTATACAGAACCTAATCCGCCACCTGAAGAAACTGTGACGGAACAGACCACCGAACCGATTGTTTTTCCGATAAACTTAAATACGGCGACAGTTGAAGACCTTATGAAAGTCCCGACAGTAACGCAGGAAGAAGCCGTTGCCATTATCTCTCTCCGTGATACGATACAGTAT
Source organism: uncultured Ruminococcus sp. (assembly GCA_900551505.1). Taxonomy (GTDB): domain Bacteria; phylum Bacillota; class Clostridia; order Oscillospirales; family Ruminococcaceae; genus UBA5884. Next base: position 7,041 of record URWK01000064.1, read on the forward strand.
TTCCAGCACCCTTATGAACTCTTATATGCTGATGGAATTACTGAAAAAAGACTTTCTGAATTTATTGATTATGTGTGCGTTGAATAACTTCCGGTGTTTAAGAGGGGGGGGGGGGGGGGGGGGGGGGGGGGGGGGGGGGGGGGGGGGGGGGGGGGGGGCGGAGAGACCTAAAAAAGTAATGATTAAAAATTGATTTATATTTTTTTT
>URWK01000065.1 GCA_900551505.1 uncultured Ruminococcus sp.
GTCATAGCTGTTCCGTTCATCTTCTCAAAGAATGTTGCGAATTGTTCAGCTTCGTTCCTGTTAAGCTCATTTTCTTCAATAGCCTGAATGGTTTCTTTGTTTTCGCATGACGGAGCATTTTCAAACTTTATGCTCAGAAGATGGGGGTATATAGGTCTTAATCTGCCGTTTGCATCGAATACGGGTTCTTTGTCAGTAAGAGTTACATATATATAATTTTCTCTGTTGATTTGGGAATAGAACACAGGTGAAGTAAGTCGTTCTATAGTGCCTGAAATACTTTGCATTTCATGAAGTGGTTGAAGTGGAATATAAGAAAGACTTATATTGCCCTTTTCTTTAAGGTCAATTACCGTAACAGACTTTTTATGTCTTGCTTCCGAAAGTGAGTATTTAAGGGGAGTACCGCAATATCTTATGTTTTCGGCAATATTCTGCGGTTTATGGATATGTCCGAGTGCAACATAATCAAATTTCTTCATACATTCGGCACTCACATTGTCAACGCCACCTACATAAATTGTTTCCGAATCTGATGTTTCGGGCTTGTTGCCGTTATAAGTCACAAACTGATGTGCAACAAGAATATTGCGTTCAGACGGGTTAATGTTTTCATTGTCAAGAACTGTCTGTACAGCATCCTGAAAGGAACTTATATTTCTGTCAGGGAAAAACTGCTTTACATATGACGGTTTGATGAACGGCATAAGATAGAAATTAACCTTGCCGTATTCATCTGAAAGAGAATGTTTTATACACCTGTCGTGGAATTTACCGCTTATGTAAGTATGGCTTTCATTGAGCATACGGTTTGCAAAGTTAATTCTTTCAGGTGAATCATGATTACCCGCAATTATAAAAACAGGTATTTGTATATGAAAAAGTGCATAGAGAAAACTGTCAAAAACATCTACAGCTTCGGCTGACGGAATATTTCTGTCAAAAACATCTCCTGCGATAATTATTCCGTCAACTTTATGAGTCTGTGCCAGTTGTACAATTTGCCTGAAAATATATTTCTGGTCTTCAATCAGGCTGTAACCGTTAAGCTGTTTCCCTATATGTAAATCAGATATATGGAAAAGTTTCATCAATCTTCCTCCCTGAGTCTGATTTTCATAGTAACGGTTGTTCCGAGTCCGAGTTGCGAATCAACTTTCATTTCATCGGAATACTTCTTCATGTTTGAGAATCCCATACCTGCACCGAACCCTTTTGAACGTATCGTTTCATCATCTATAGTTGAAAATCCTGATTTCATAGCTTCATCAATGTCAGCGATACCGGGGCCATTGTCTGAAAGTTCCATAGTAATTTCATTTTCATCTACAGTTACATTGATAATTCCGCCATTTGCGTGGATAATCATATTTATTTCGCCTTCGTACACTGCAAGAGTAGCACGCCTTATAATTTCCTGATTTATACCCTTAGAACGCAATTCTTTCTTCAGCTGTTTGGAAACTTCTCCGGCATTGGCGAGATTATTCGGATTCACCATATACTTAAAACTGGTTGCCATAATTTTTCCTCCTTTATTTTCGGCTTTTCAGGCTCTGACCGTAATCACCTGATTATATATGTTAAAATTATAGCATTTTATCACCGCTTTTGCAACACTGTTTCAATAGGTGATTTATGGAAACTCTATAGTGTCGCCTTCATTTAAATTATGCTCTGTAAGGTAGTTATCAGCAAGTTTTACCCATTTTTCATTGCCGTCAGAATCCTGTAAGAGAACTTTACACATAAGTTCTTCATCTTCGGGAACACCTTCGCAACCATAGTCTTCTTCAAAAATTCCTGTAATTTTATATTTCATAAATTTCTCCTTAAAATAAAATTAAGCAGACAATACGCCTGCTCAATTTCAGTTATTTTATCAGTTTAACGGCTTGAAGATTTCGGGAAAAAGCTTAAACAATCTCTCATAAAGAAAATCCAGAAATTTTCCCTCTCTTGCCATCGCCAGAAGTTCTTCCGTGTCTACAAGTCTGAAATCAGTAGTTTCATTTTCCTGCAAGACTATATCTTTTTCACAAAAATCTTTTCTGAACAAATAGAAATCGTGCAGGCAACCGCTCGGTTCACGGATAATAGTACCTCTGAATACCAATTGTCCGGGCGTTGCGGTAAGTCCCGTTTCTTCATGAAGTTCACGAACCGCACCGTCAACGGATTTTTCGCCTGCAACTACTGAACCGCCTGTAATTTCCCATTTGTTTCCGTGAGGCTTGCTTTCATGTCGCTTGGTAATCAGAATTTTCCCGTCATCGTTTATTGAAAGGATATTTACCACAATGTGAAAAGTACCTGTTTCCATAGGCTTGCCACGTTCATGTTTTCTGCCGAGAGAATTTCTGTTTATATCGTATAAATCCCAGTATTCAATCATATTTCGCTTACCTGTGAGTAATCAGACGTTGTTAAGGAAGTCCGTTACAGCCTGCTTTACAAGTCCCGGATTAGCCTTGCCTTTGGAAGCCTTCATGCACTGACCGACAAGATAACCAAGGGCATTTGTTTTGCCGTTCTTGTAGTCATTGATAGACTTTTCATTGTTCGCCATAACTTCGGCAACAATCTTGTTTATAAAGTCGCTGTCGGAATTCTGTGAAAGACCTTTTTCATCAATAATCTGTTTTGGTGATTTGTCTTCCTTAATAACCGCTTCAAAGACTGACTTGCCGACACTGTTTGAGATAGTTCCCTTTTCTACAGCTTCGAGGAGTTCCGCAAATCTATCTGAAGTCATAGGTGTTTCGAGAATGCTCTTGCCTGTGTCGTTGGTGTATTTAGCTACATCGGCAAGTACCCAGTTGGCAGTAATCTTAGGCGAACATTTTCCGGTGGCAACGGTCTTGTCAAAGAGTTCTGATTTGTCAACGGCTTCCGCAATAGTAGTTGCATCAATCTGTGAAAGTCCGAATTCCTTTACATAGCGGTGAATTTTTGCGTTAGGAAGTTCCGGAATAGTCTTTTTAAGTTCTTCAATTCTTTCTTCCGGCACAACAATTGTAAGAAGGTCAGGTTCGGGGAAATATCTGTAGTCCTGAGCATCTTCCTTTGAACGCATAGGTACACTGATACCATTTGCATCGTCCCAACGGCGGGTTTCCTGTGCAACTGTTCCGCCTGCTTCGAGAACTTCAATCTGACGTTTTGCCTCGTATTCGATACCTCTTACAGCAGCACTGAAACTGTTGACATTCTTCATTTCTGAACGAGTACCGAATTTATCCGAACCCTTTTCCATAACAGAAACGTTTACGTCACATCTGATTGAACCTTCCTGCATCTTGCAGTCGGAAATGTTGATGTACTGGAGAATTGATTTAATTGTTTCAAGGTATGCTTTTGCTTCGGCTGAACTTCTCATATCAGGTTCTGAAACAATTTCTATAAGCGGTACGCCACATCTGTTAAGGTCAACAAGAGAACCTGCGAAAGCTTCATCGTGAAGGAGCTTACCTGCGTCTTCTTCTATGTGGATACGGGTAACGCCTATTCTCTTTTCTTCGCCGTCAACCATTATGTCAAGATAGCCGTGTTCGCAAAGCGGTACTTCTGCCTGTGAAATCTGGTAAGCTTTCGGAAGGTCAGGATAAAAATAATTTTTTCTGTCCTGCTTGCATACGCCGTTTATGGTACAGTTAAGAGCGTGTCCCATCTTTATTGCGTAGTCAACTACCTTTTCGTTGAGTGTAGGAAGTGTTCCCGGCATACCCATGCAAATCGGGCATACCTGAGTATTTACTTCAAGCCCGAACGCATTCTTACAATTACAATATATTTTGGACTCTGTATTAAGCTCTGCATGAACTTCAAGCCCTATAACAATTTCATAATCTTTCATTTATATAAAGACCTCCGTATTCTTTCTTAAAATCAGAGAATTTCTGAAAGTGAGTTAAATCCGCCTGAAAGCTGTTCAAAGCTGTATGCAGAGTTGAGGAGAACCTGCTCACAGAACTTTCCTGCGATAAACTGCATACCTATAGGAAGATTCTTTTCATCTTTGCCACACGGAACAGATATAGCCGGAAGTCCTGCAATGTTTACAGGAACTGTACAAACGTCACTGTAATACATCTTGAGCGGGTCGCCGATATTTTCGCCTATCTTGAAAGCGGTTGACGGAATGGTCGGAGTAGCGATTATGTCGCAGTTTTTAAATGCTTCGTCAAATTCTGCTGAAATCTTTTTCTGAACAATCTTAGCTTTCTTGTAGTAAGCGTCATAGAAACCTGAACTGAGAACGAAAGTACCGAGCATAATTCTTCTCTTTACTTCATCGCCGAAACCTTCACTTCTGGTCTTTTCGTACATATCAATCAGGTTGTCATAATGTTCTGTTCTGTAGCCGTATTTAACACCGTCAAATCTTGCGAGGTTTGAAGATGCTTCCGCCGATGCGATGATATAGTAAGTGTTGATGGCGTACTGTGTACTCGGCAGGGAAATTGAACTTACAGTTGCACCGTTGCTTTCGAGAAGTTTAATTCCGTCATATACAGACTGCCTGATGTTTTCGTCAATGCCTTCACCGAAATATTCTTCAGGCACACCGATTTTAAGACCTTTTACATTCATTTCGAGGTTTTCGGCAAGTGACGGATATTCAATATTCTTTGAGGTTGCATCCATCTTGTCGTAACCGCATATAACATCCTGTAACATTGCAACGTCCTTTACAGACTTGCCGAGTGGTCCAATCTGGTCAAGTGATGATGCGAATGCAACAAGTCCGTAACGGGAAACAGACCCATAAGGCGGTTTAAGTCCTACTGCACCACAAAGAGCGGCAGGTTGTCTTATCGAACCGCCTGTATCAGAGCCAACTGTAACAATTGCTTCACCGGAGGCAATGGCAGCAGCCGAACCGCCCGAAGAACCACCCGGAACTCTTGTGAGGTCGTGCGGATTATGTGTAAGGTGCATATATGAAGTTTCTGTTGAAGAACCCATTGCGAATTCGTCCATGTTCATCTTGCCCATAATGACCATATCGGCATTTTTAATTTTTTCTGATACTGTTGCATCAAACGGCGGTACATAATTTTCAAGCATTCTTGATGAGCAGGTTGTACGAAGTCCTTTTGTGGAAATGTTATCCTTAACACCTATCGGGATACCTGCAAGTGAAGAAAGTTCTTTACCGTCTGCAATGGCATTGTCTACTTCCTGAGCCTTTGCCTTGCCTGCTTCGTAATCGGAAACTGTTGTGAAAGCTCCTACTCTGCTTTCAACATCATTTATTCTCTTGTAAACGTCATCGAAAATTTCAACTGCACTGCATTCTTTTGAACGGAGCATTTTGGAAAGTTCGGACGCTGTTTTTTCGTATAACTTCAAATTTTTCAACTCCTAAAAAAATTATTCTACTGTTTTCGGAACAACAAGACAGCCGGCCTGAACCTGCGGGGCATTTGCAAGCAGTTCTTCACGTCTGAATTTGTTTGTAACAGCCTTGTCTTCTCTCAGAACCATAGCGTTATCCGGGTCAAGAGTAAGTTCGCCTTCTGTTTCGGGGAGCTTGTCAACCATAGCTACGATGGCTTCCATGTCCTTTTCAAATTTTTCAAGCTTGTCATCTTCAATTCTGAGTCTTGCAAGCTTTGCGATGTGTTTAATATCAATACTCATTTTTTCACCGTTCTTTCTTAAAATATTTTGTTTGTGTGCGTGTTTCCGTTTAATTATACCATAGATTTTCTCTTAATACAAGGTTGTTATTTTTATTTTTCAGCTAATTCTAAAATAAGAGCCGAAAAACATTTTATTAAATTGAAATTTTATGTTTCAGATTAACTTTCCATAGTTTTCTTGTCAAGCTCTCATATTTAAAAATATAATAATTCATATATTGACAATACGATATTGTAATAGTATAATCTTGTAGAATTAAAATAGGGGGGTTTTTATGGAAACAAATGAGCTGTTCGGCACGGAGAAAATAAGCAAAATCCTGCTGAAAATCGCACCGCCTGTTATGCTTGCACAACTTATTCAGGCACTGTATAATATTGTTGACAGTCTTTTTGTAGGGAAGTACAACCAGTCAGGACTTACGGCACTTTCAATAATATATCCGTTGCAATTGCTTATGATAGCTTTTGCAGTCGGAACAGGTGTAGGAATTAATACCGTAATGGCACATAACCATGGGGTAGGTAAGCACAAAAGAGCTGATGAAGTAGCAGGTGTGGGAACACCTCTGGCATTGATTATGTGGTTCTTGTTTGCGGTAATCTGTTATTTCCTTATGCCTGCATACGCGAGAATGTCAACAAATTCCAAAGAAGTTATCAGGGAAGTTATCATTTATGGTCGTATAGTTTGTGTATTCAGTATAGGACTTTTTGCCGAAAGCGTCTGGACAAAGGTTCTTCAGGCAAACGGGGATATGAAAACCCCGATGTATGCACAGATTGCCGGAGCGATTACAAATATTGTACTTGACCCGATTTTGATTTTTGGGTATTTTGGATTTCCGGAGATGGGAATTGCGGGAGCAGGTATTGCAACAGTTATCGGACAAATTGTGGCAGCTTTGATTGTCATGAAAAAAGGGTTCAGAAAAATTCCTGCTTTAAGGAAATTTCCTGCTCACATAAAGAAAATTTATCAGATGGGTATACCTAATATTCTTATGCAGTCGGCATATACATTTTACATATTCGGGTTGAATCTGATTTTATCTACATTTTCAGACCATGCGGTAACTGCTCTTGGACTTTACTATAAGTGGCAAACTTTTTTCTTTATTCCGCTCGGAGCATTGCAGACCTGTATTGTGCCGGTCATAAGCTTCAACTATGCAGGCAAAAATATAGAGCGTTGCAGAAAGATTCTTTCAACTTCTGTAATTTCCGGAATGGCACTCATGTTTATAGGAACAGTATGCTTTGAATTCATACCGTCACAGATGTTAAGTGTATTTACATCTGAGCAGGAAGTTATTGAAATTGGAACAAATGCATTTCATTTTATAGGGGTAGGCTTTATTCCTATGGTTACATCGCTGATTTTTCCGGTATTCTTTCAAGCTGTCGGTTATTCTGTAAAGAGTTCATTCCTTACAATAGTCCGTACAGTAATATTGTTTGTTCCGTTGGGATTCTTGTTTTCAAGATTCGGACTTCAATGGTTCTGGCTTACTTTTCCTGTTACAGAGACACTTACCTCAATTGTCGGAGCAGTTTTTTACAGA
>URWK01000066.1 GCA_900551505.1 uncultured Ruminococcus sp.
ATATATATTTTTTCATTTTTTATTTCTTATATATATTCTTTTTTTTTTTTTTTTGTGGGGGGGGGGGGGGGGGGGGCCCCCCCCCCCCCCCCCCCACGCCCCCCCCCCCCCCCCCCCTGAACGAATGAGTTAGCCACAGCTAATCAGTATTGACGTTTATTTTTGTGTATGATATAATGCAATTGTCAGTTAGCGTATGCTAATCAAATGTTACATATTATAACCTGTATTAAAAAAGCTGACCGGCAAATAATAATTAAAAAGAGGTGTGCTTATGTTTGAAAATTATCTGATAGTCCATTGTGCTTCGACACTTGCAGGCATCAAGACAGCTAATCTCTTTTCAGCCCCTGTCAGTTCAGAAAAAAATGCAGAAGAAATTACAGAGAAATTCAACAGCAAATTTCAGTCAAAAAATATAATCATGAAGTTGCTTAAATGCAATAATAACAAGGCTCTTTTTTATGTATACCGTCCGGAAAAACTCAGTGCGGAACTTAACAGCCCCGAAAATGCGGAATTTCTCAAACTTTACGGATATGTGAATATGACCGATACAGACGAATATATTTCAAGGCTTGCGACACGACTGAAAGACAATGATTTTCCGCATGAAATAGGTCTTTTCCTCGGTTATCCGCTCGCAGATGTCAAAGGTTTCATAAAAAACAAAGGTGCAGATTATGCAATCTGCGGTTACTGGAAAGTTTATGAGAATGCAGACCGTGCAGAAAAAATATTTGCACAGTTTAAAAAATGCGAAAGAATATATTCCGACTTGTATAAGAAAGGCGTACCGCTTGAAGCTTTGGTGGCATAACGGTTAGCCGTAGCTAATTAAATTTGACGTTTATGGTACGGCGTGATATAATTCAGATGTTGAAAGTTTACACACAACAATAAATATTTATGAAAGAGGTAATATAAAAATGGCAAAAATAGCAGTTGTATATTGGAGCGGAACAGGTAACACAGAAGCAATGGCAAACAGCGTTGTTGACGGTATCAGGAGTGCCGGCGGTGAAGCAACTCTCCTCACAGCAGTTGAATTTTCAGCAGATATGGTTGCAGACTTTGACGCAATCGCATTCGGATGTTCGGCAATGGGTTCGGAACAGCTTGAAGAAAGCGAATTTGAACCAATGTTTGAAAGCTGTAAGCCAAATCTTAACGGCAAGAAGATTGCACTTTTCGGTTCTTACGGCTGGGGAGATGGCGAATGGATGAGAAACTGGGAAGAAGATTGCATTAATAACGGTTGTGTAATGGCAACAGAACCTGTAATTGCCAATGAAGCACCGGATGCAGAAGCAACTACAGCTTGCGAAAACCTCGGAAAAGCTCTTGTTTAATCAGAAGTGAAGTTCTGTAAATATCATATCATAACATAACGAAAAAGAGAAAGCCTGTATTTCAGGCTTTCTCTTTTTATTCTATGCCGAGTTTACAAACCTGAGATATTGTGCTATAATATTTCAGGTATAAACGCAATTGTACAAGTCGTTATCACTGAAATTCAAAGTACATTCTAAAGAACAAGGAGTTTTTTATAATATGGACAAACATGGAATAAGCAACCCTGATGCCAAGCGACAAAACAGAATGAGAATACTTCGCACTATCCGTACTAAAGGTATGATTTCCCGGATGGATATAGCCGAAGAACTGGAGCTTACAAGGGCTACTATTACTATGATTACAAATGAAATGATAGAACAGGGGCTTTTGAGGGAAGTCGGCGAAGTCCATCCGATGAATGAACATTCGCACAAGGGCAGAAGAAAGGTACTGCTTGCAATAAAGCCTAATTATAAGTTCGCAATAGGATTGTCAATTGAAGAAAAAGTAATTAATATGGGGCTTTCAACTCTTTTCGGTGAAGTCCTTGAAAAAGCATCAGTTAAGATAACAAAGACAATGACTTTCAATAAAATAGCGGAGATAATTGCGGATAACTGTGAAATTATGATGGCAAACAGTTGCCTTGAGCGTGAAAATGTCATAGGTATAGGCGTTGGGATAATGCCTGAAACCATTGAAAGATATGGATTTGTTAAATTAAATACCCGACCCGACTATCAGAAATTAAGTGCCGAACTTAAAAAAGCCACAGGTTTCCCGATAATATGCGGAAACACTATAGAAATGATGGCGATGGCAAATATTGACTTTGACAGAAGTACGGGAAGATATGACTATACACAATGTTTTATTACGGCAGACAAAAAATATCATCTTGCACTGTCAAGGGATACTTATACAACGGATATTTCCGTAACAGACAAGATTAATAATTTTATAGTCGGCGGAATAAACGGATTGGGCGGAGCAATAAAGACGGAACTTACTACGGAGAACCTAAGAAAGAGCATTAAGAAGATGTTTTCGCAGGAAAACACACCTGTACTTTATAAGGAAACAAAAGGCAATATCAATAATGTGACCTTTGAAAATGTGAGCAGAGCGATAAAGGACGGTGATACGGTGCTTGTAGGGATATATGAAAACTGGCTTGACAAGATGGTTGTATTGCTTAACAATATACATTGTATTCTTGTTACAGATAAAATTGTTCTGCACGGATTCGGAATAGGTTATGTACAGCTTGAAGAAATCAGAGATATGCTCGGTAAGCTTTCAGTGTATGACACGCCTTGTGTAAAACTCAGCCTTACTGACGGCAAACTGTCATTTCTCGGAGGTTGTGCGATAGTAATCAGGGACTTCCTCTATAACCGTGGCGGTTATCAGCAGAAAAGCAATATTCCAAAGCCCAGTCAGACAGAGGAATTTACAGAAGAAACTACAGACGTTACAGCAGAAATTACGGAAAGTGAGCAGGAATCGGAAATTGCGGAAGCACCGACAGAAGACATTACACAAGAACCCGGACAACAAAACGTTTAAAAAATAAAATACCTTTTAGCCGTCAACCTTTGTTGGTCACGGTTTCTTAACAAACTTTTTGTAAAAATAACTCTAAAAGCCTTGCAAATTGCACAATGATGTATTATAATATAATTGTATTCTGCCGTGTATTTAAAATTTCTGTTAATAATACGGCTGAAAATGAAAGGAGTTATGGTATGATAAATTATTCACATGAAGTTGAAACAATGTGTCCCGTTGCTCAGGGCGTTGCACATGGTGCTGCTCCAATCCCTGAAGAAGCAAAATGGGTAAAGGCTAAGGAAATCAAGGATATTTCCGGTTTTACTCACGGTATCGGCTGGTGTGCTCCTCAGCAGGGTACTTGCAAACTTTCCCTCAATGTTAAGGAAGGCGTTATTCAGGAAGCTCTCGTTGAAACAGTAGGTTGTTCAGGTATGACACATTCGGCTGCTATGGCTGCTGAAATTCTCCCGGGCAGAACTATTCTCGAAGCTCTCAATACTGACCTTGTATGTGACGCTATCAACACCGCTATGAGAGAACTTTTCCTCCAGATTGTTTACGGAAGAACACAGAGTGCTTTCTCAGAAGACGGTCTTACAGTAGGTGCAGGACTTGAAGACCTCGGAAAAGGACTTCGTTCACAGGTTGGTACTATGTACGGTACTCTCAAAAAAGGCCCTCGTTACCTCGAAATGACTGACGGTTATGTTACAGGTATCGCCCTTAATGAAGATGATGAAATTATCGGTTACCAGTTCATCAACTTCGGCAAGATGATGGACTTCATCAAGGCCGGCGATGATGCAAACACTGCATTTGAAAAGGCTAAGGGTCAGTACGGCAGAGTTAAAGATGCTGTAAAGATTATCGACCCAAGAAAAGAATAATTAAGGGAGGAACTGAAATAATGGCATTATTTGAATCATACGAAAGAAGAGAAAAACAAATCCTTGCCAAGCTTGCCGAATATGGTATCAATTCCATCGAAGAAGCTAAAGAAATTACAGAGGCAAAGGGTCTTGATATATATAAACTCGTTGAAGGTATTCAGCCTATCTGCTTTGAAAACGCAAAGTGGGCTTACATTGTAGGCTGTGCAATTGCTATCAAGAAGGGCTGTACAAGAGCTGCTGATGCTGCTGCCGCTATTGGTGAAGGTCTTCAGTCATTCTGTATTCCCGGTTCTGTAGCTGACCAGCGTAAAGTAGGACTCGGCCACGGAAACCTCGGAAAAATGCTCCTCGAAGAAGACACAAAATGTTTCGCTTTCCTCGCAGGTCACGAATCTTTCGCAGCTGCTGAAGGTGCTATCGGTATCGCTGAAAAGGCTAACCGTGTTCGTAAAGAACCTCTCAGAGTTATTCTTAACGGTCTCGGAAAAGATGCTGCTCAGATTATCGCAAGAATCAACGGATTCACATACGTTGAAACCGAAATGGACTACTACACAGGTCAGGTTAAGGAAGTTTTCCGTAAGGCTTACTCAGACGGTCTTCGTGCAAAAGTAAACTGCTACGGTGCAAATGACGTTACAGAAGGCGTTGCTATCATGCACAAGGAAGGCGTTGACGTTTCTATCACAGGTAACTCAACTAACCCGACACGTTTCCAGCACCCTGTTGCAGGTACTTACAAGAAGGAATGCGTTGAACAGGGTAAGAAATATTTCTCTGTAGCTTCAGGCGGTGGTACAGGCCGTACACTTCACCCGGACAACATGGCAGCAGGTCCTGCTTCATACGGTATGACAGATACAATGGGAAGAATGCATTCTGATGCTCAGTTTGCCGGTTCTTCATCAGTACCTGCACACGTAGAAATGATGGGACTTATCGGTATGGGTAACAACCCGATGGTTGGTGCAACTGTTGCATGTGCCGTTGCGGTTGAAGAACCTATGAAGGCCTAATCCTTACAAATTCTGAATACTTAAAATAAAGCAACTCCCTTGAACACGTCGTTCAGGGGAGTTTTTCTGTTTTGTGCAAATTCAATTGCCAAGTTAATATTTTTATTATCAGTCAAAGTTAGAAAAATATGCCGGTATACTTGAAATTATTATTATTGAATAGTTTGATTGTAAATTTTATTTGAATTGACACAGGTATGTCCCTTTAATTTATATATAATGAAATAAGAAAACAAGCTTGACAGCTAAAAAATATATTGTTATCATAAAACAAATAAAAGAGAAATGGAGGATTTTATGAAACAACAGAATGAACAACAGAGTGCAAGAATGCTTGAAATATTTTTTCGTGCATTGCGTGGGGAAAAAATTTCAGTTAAGGGACTTTCTATGGAATACGGAGTATCTACAAAGAGCATCAGCCGTGACATAGCCAAAATAAAAAATTTTCTCTCTAATCATCGTGACTTGTTACAGAATACGGAATTGACATATTCACATAAGGAACATTCGTATATAGTAACCAGTGATGAATTTCTGAAAAGTAAAGAACTCTTTGCCCTCGTAAAAATAATTTTAGGAAGCCGTTCACTGAGCAAGGAAGAAATACTGACCCTTTTTTCAAAGTTAAAGAAATTTACAACTGTTCAGGACAGAAAGATACTTGATAACCTTATACGCAAAGAAATTTACCATTACCATGAGGTAAAATCGGATTGCAAATCCGTAATTGATAATCTTTGGAGGATTATACAGGCAATCGAGTCAAAAAACACTATCACTATAACATATTATAAAATGAACCGCACAGAAGTAAAACACAAAATCAAGCCTGTATCGGTTATGTTCAGTGAATATTATTTTTATCTCATTGCATATGATGCGAAATATAAACCCATATATTTCCGCATAGACAGAATTTCGGCAATTACCGAACACCGTGAAAAATTTCAGCTTGACAGAAAATATAACTTCGATGAAGGCGACTTGCGTGAAAAGAATCAGTTCATGTTTCCGGGTGAAAATATAAAAATACGTTTTGAATTTTCGGGGTTGTCAGTACAAGCGATTCTTGACCGCCTGCCTACCGCAAAAGTTATTGAAAGAAACGGAAACACAAGTATCATTGAAGCGGAAGTTAATCATGGCCGTGGCATTATAATGTATCTTATGTCACAAGGCTCTTGGGTAAAAGTCCTTTCACCACAAAGCCTTATTGATGAGCTAAAAGAAGAAATTACAAAAATGCAGACCTTTTACAAATAGTTAATCAAAAATCCGCTGTAAACTTATATTTGCAACGGATTTTTTTATTTATATTTGTAAATTATCTGTGACCTGACAGGACGTAGTCTGGTACTATGATTATAATGAAATCAGAAAGTAAAAAAACAACAGCACACAAAAATTTGAGGAGGTAATTTTTATGACACAACAAACTTCAAAGCAATCATTTGTCCAGTATCTCAAGGCAAATCCGACAACAAACGGTGTAACTCCGTATTCTATGCCGATGGTTATAGGAATTGTAGCGGGACTTGCATTGGTTGACACTGTCGGTTGCGTGGTTCTCATTATTGCGGGATACGTCTTTGTGAAGAAAGGTCATCAGGGAATTGGAATACTTCTTGCACTTACAAACTGCGTTATTCCTGATGCTCTTCCGCTTGTTGACGAGGCAATAGGAATTGTTATGGTTGTTGTTCCTGCTTACAGGGGATACAAGAAAATGCTGGCAGGGCAAGCTAATATTGCAGATGTTGCACTTGATGTGATAAACAATTCTCAGATGTATCAGAACAACGCCGGAAACTACATGAACATGAACGGAACAGAAATTGTGAAAACAGTTGCCGAAGAATATGCAACAGATTCTGAACAGACTTCAGGAAACAGTGAAATGCCGGTTCGCCCGAATAATATTAGCAGAGCTAATTCTATGAGAAATAATCAGCGTAGAAAATTTTAAAAAGGATATTAATAGGGAGTGATACTATGGCAAAAATTATGCTCAGAAAAACGGACAAAAAATGTGCCTTATGCAGACACTGGAACGGCACTATAGGTAGTACAACTATTAAACCAATGCTTGAAGGAAACTTTCAGGCGGAAATGACAGAGAAACAGATATGTTATAAGAGAACAGGACAGACAACAGCTATTTTCTCCTGTTCAAAATTTGAACCAAGATATTAAACTTTTAAAATCAACAATACATATGGAACAAAATTATTGCAATTATTGTTGCACTTATACCAATTGTTGTGATAGTTTGTACATATTGTTGGATTACAGTAGATACACAAAGAGAGGTTGAAGATATGTGGGATACCTATTATTAATAAAAGAGGTCTTAATATGGGATTTATTGATAAATTA
>URWK01000067.1 GCA_900551505.1 uncultured Ruminococcus sp.
AAGTCAGTTCTTTAATAAGTTTTCTGACCATTTTCTTTGTGTGTTCGGTAACTCCTATTCCGCAACCTATGAGTACACTTGTAGCTCTCTTTGCCTGCTCAATCATCATCGCATAATTCTGTAAGCAAAGCATAAAGCCGTTTTCATCCGTCTTCATAGGCAAAAGCATTGTTTCGGGCATACGGGTGGCATATGCACACAAATTTCTTTCTGCCGTGGCTGTAACGCTTATACCCACGCCACTTCTTAGACCCGAAGAAACCGCAAGTATTCCTGCTCCCGGCATTGTGATACTTCCGACAATATTAAATACTCTGCCGAAATTCCCCTTGTGAGCATCGGATTTTTTCTTAGGAAACATATTTCTGAACAATGCCATTTCAGCTTTTTCGGCTTTAAGTGGCATATCAAAAAGTTCTTCAGGTATTCCGATTTCGGCAACTCTGATTTTTCCGCAGTAGTCTTTTAAAGGATACTGTTCCATGCCTGTTTTCTCTGCTCCGAATGTTACGGTTAAATCAGCCTTGAAAGTGCCTTCCGCACATTTTCCTGTATTTCCGTTTCCTCCGCTTGCGATGTCCACAGAAATTTTCATCTTGTCTTTAAGCGTTCCCGCAAATTCAAAAATACTTTTGATTTCTTCAGGTAATTCCCCGTGAAAACCTGTTCCGAAAACTCCGTCAACAATTATTTCACTGCTTTTCATAGCTTCTTTGATTTCTGCCAAGTCTTCAGTTACCTTTACTTTTACGGAATTTTCATTATCTTCGTCAGTGTTCATATTGTCAAAAGCGTTCTTTGAAATTTCTGTCTTAGGCTGACCGCATAAAAGTCCTGTCATTATTTCATAACCGAGCCTTGAAAGATACCTTGAAGCGACAAAGCAGTCCCCTGCATTATTTCCGCTTCCGCAAAGAAAAACTATATTTTTCACATCTTTTTTAGCAGACTTTATATAATCTTCAATCTTCCCTGCAAGCTTCGCCCCTGCGTTTTCCATAAGCTGTGCATAGGAAACTCCGCTTTCATCGGCTTTCTTTTCAAGATATTTCATCTGTTCAAGTGTTACCAGTAACATTTTTTATATCCCCCTAAAAAAATTATATGCTACATTAATATTACCCCTGATGTGTAAACTCTATAATTCTTTATAAAAACAACAAAGTTTGCTTCTTTCTTCAATGTGTCCAGTTTCGTATTTTTAAATACTACTCCCGTTTGTGTGACACTCCAAAAGCGTAAATTCGGTGTCATCATCACCTACATATTAACGTAACCTTGCAAGTGGTCTTACGCTAATTTATAATTTGCTAAATTAATACTTGCGTTCTTGTCACGGTCAATTGTGAAACCGCAACAGGAACAATGATAAATTCTTTCGGAAAGCCTCAAATCTTTTTTTAAGCTTCCGCAATGGGAACAAGTTTTGCTTGACGGATAAAATCTATCAGCCTGAATAAACTCTATCCCAAACTTTTCAGCTTTGTATTTCATAAGTTTAATAAATTTTGCAAAGCCTTGTTCTGAAATTGCTTTTACCAGATGTTTGTTTTTTATTATTCCTTTAATGTTTAAATCTTCCATGACAATTCGATACGGCTTGGTTTTCGCTATAGCAATTGTCACCTGATGAAGATAATTAAGGCGAATATCCGAAAGTCTTTTGTGCAGGAGTTTGATTTTTCTTTCAAGTTTCAGAATATTGTTTGTCTTGGAATACCTGTTGCCTGAACGATTTTTCTCATATTTTCTTGAAACCTGACGTTGCAATCTACGCAATTGTTTCTTCAATCGGCGTACTCTCTGCGTTTTGTTTATGTTTCCGAAAGGTTTTTCAAAGTTACTTACTGTAGCAAGGGCTTTAATTCCAATGTCTATTCCGACAGATAAAGTTTTGTCAAGTTCGCATTTCTCACATTCGTATTCGATACCAACTGATATATACCAATACTTTCCGTTGTGCTTTACTCTCGGATTACAGACTTTAATTTTATCACATTTGTAATTTCCTTTTGGAAGTCTGTTATCGTCTTTCATTTTGATTTCGCCAATCTTTTCAAGCTTTATCATATTGTCAGATACGATAAATTTAGAGTTTAGATGATAGAACGAAACAACACTTCTTTTTCTGGACTTAAACCTTGGATAACCTGCAATTTTTTTAAAGAATTTATCCAGTGCTTCAAAATAATCTTTGATTGCCTGTTGCGGTATTTCAGAAGAAACTTCTTTGAGCCAGACATATTTTTTATGGTTTCTCAACTTAGTAAAGTGTTTTCTTGCTTTGCCTGTGCTAAGATTTTTCTTATAAAGTCTGTAGTAAGTATCAGCAAATTCCTTTGCCCAGTTGTAAGCAAATCTTGCTGTTCCTGCCGATTGCCACAAAAGCTTTTCCTGTTCTCTTGTAGGAAACAGTTTTATTTTAATCGCTCTGTAGCTCATTAGAAATCTCCTCTTTTCATTCTTTAGTTTATAAGATTCTTTCGACTGCTTTTCGTCAAGCAGGGGCTTTGAAACATTATTCTGTTGTCGAATCCTTTTGAAGTGATATTCCGCTTGTCATTCTGCATTTTCCCGAAAGATACATTTTTATATTCTCAAGAATATTTTCATCAGGTGAAAATATAAGTCTTACCACTCCGTAAGTTTCATGGGAAAACTCCGCATAATATGCATTTTCGTCATCTCCGTCATAAGCGACTACAAGAGTTGTGTCATCGGATTCAGGTTCGGCTTCCGAAAGCTTCCCGAATTTCTCAAAGTCTTTAACCTGCATACTAATCAAATTACTTCTTTTTTTCTTGCCTACAACCTTATCAATATCCATTTCCCCGTTTGTTATCATATATTCATATTCAACATAAAAATTTGAGGAAAGGTAATTAGCCCCGTATATAAGCCCGATTACAAGCAACACTCCCACCGGCATAAGAGCTATGAAGTTCACCGAAAGCCAGAGTATAACAGCCGACAGCAGTATTGAACCTATCATAAGCAGATTTTTTTTAGTTCTGTCACTGTTTGAAGGTTCTTTTACTATCATTTGTTCCACATAGGTATCTATCATATTTCAAAGTCCTTTCTTTTATTTTTATATATTATAGCACACGCAACCGAAAAAGGCAAACTTTAAAGCCGAAAATATTTTTTGATAAAGGCTTGCATTTTTCAGAATAATCAGTTATAATATGTTTTGAAAACGCAGTGAGCGGAAGAGTAGCAATTCTGAAAAGTTTACAGAGAGATGTATAACCTGCTGAAAGTACATTAACCGACTATGTTTTGTGAAGTTCGTCCGTGAGCGGTACTGCTGAACCCTTTCCGGCTGTAGGCGGTAACGGTTTGTTTCACGTTAAGAAACAGGGGAATGACTGTTCCTTTTTAAAAACGGGTGGTTTGCAAGAATTTTTAATGTCTTGTCCTGTTCGGGACAGGTCTTTTTTTATTTCCCCTAATAAATTAAATCTGAGGTGAATTATTCAAGATGAAAGAACAACTCGCAAAAATTGAGGCAATCGCAAAAGAAGAACTCTCAAAATGTGGTTCTATCAAGGAACTCGACAATTTAAGAGTAAGATTTCTCGGAAAGAAAGGCGAACTTACCGCCATTCTCAAGCAGATGGGAAAGCTTTCCGCAGAAGAAAGACCTGCAATGGGTCAGCTTGTCAACACTGTAAAGCAGGATATTGACACTGCACTTACCGAAAGACTCGCATCTCTCAAGGCTCTTGAACAGGATATGAAAATCAAGGCGGAAGCCATTGACGTAACACTTCCGGGTAAAAAACCTGAAATCGGCACACTTCACCCGCTTACAATCGTTTCAAATGAAATCAAGGAAATCTTTCTCGGCATGGGATTTGACGTAGTTGACGGACCTGAAGTAGAATACGATTATTACAACTTTGAAGCTCTCAATCTTCCGCCTGACCACCCTGCAAGAGATACTCAGGATACTTTCTATATCACAGACAATATCCTGCTCCGTACACAGACTTCTTCCGTACAGGTTCACGTTATGGAAAACAAGAAGCCTCCGATAAGAGTTATTTCTCCGGGTCGTGTTTACCGTTCTGACGCTGTTGACGCAACACATTCACCGCTTTTCCATCAGGTGGAAGGACTTGTTGTTGACAAGGGCATTACAATGTCTGACCTTATCGGAACACTTGAAACAATTATGAAACGTCTTTACGGCGATGACTGCAAAATAAGACTTCGTCCGCACCACTTCCCGTTTACAGAACCGTCCGCCGAAGTTGATGTAATGTGCTTTAACTGTATGGGCGAAGGTTGCCGTATCTGCAAGGGTGAAGGTTATATTGAACTTCTCGGTGCAGGCATGGTTCACCCGAAAGTCCTCGAAAATTGCGGAATTGACAGCAATGTATATTCAGGTTTTGCTTTCGGACTCGGACTTGAGAGAATTGTTATGCGTCGTTACGGTATCAGCGATATGCGTATGCTTTACGAAAATGATGTACGTTTTCTTTCACAGTTCTGATAATATTTTTAAAAAGAGGTGTAATTAATGGATTTATCAATGAGATGGCTTGCTGACTATGTTGACACAAGCTCACTTACTATAAAGGATTTTTGTCACGGCATGACAATGAGCGGTTCAAAAGTAGAGGGTTTCACAAAAGAGGGCGAAAATATTTCAAATGTTGTAGTCGGAAAAATTCTTGCTATAAACCCGCATGAAAATGCTGACAACCTTACAGTCTGCTCCGTTGAAGTAGGTAAGGAAGAACCTGTACAGATTGTCACAAACGCAAAGAATATCAAGGTTGGCGACCTTGTACCGGTTGCACTTGACGGGGCTGTTCTGCCTGACGGAAAAATTAAAAAGTGCAAGATGAGAGGCGTTCCGAGTTTCGGTATGTTCTGTGGACTCGATACCCTTAAACTTACCGTTCACGACTTTCCTTATGCTGACCCTGACGGCGTAATGGTTATTGAAGAAGACTGCAAACCGGGTGATGATATTCACGATGCACTCGGACTTAATGACACTTCCGTTGAATTTGAAATAACTTCAAACCGTCCTGACTGCCTTTCTGTAACAGGTCTTGCCCGAGAAGCTTCCGCTACTTTCAATACTCCTCTCAATATCCCTGTACCGACTTTCAAGGGCATTGACGGAGATATTAACAGCGAACTTTCAGTTGAAATAAAGAACACTGAAAAATGTAAACATTACTGTGCAGGTCTTGTAAAGAACGTTAAAATCGAACCTTCCCCAAGATGGCTCAGAGAAAGACTTCGTGCAAGCGGTATCCGTCCTATAAATAACCTTGTCGACATCACAAACTATGTAATGCTTGAATACGGTCAGCCTATGCACGCATTCGACTTACGCTATGTAAAGGGTTCTTCCATCATCGTAAGAAATGCGGAAGCAGGCGAAACTATCACAACACTTGACGGCGTTACAAGAGAACTTTCACCCGAAATGCTCGTAATTGCCGACTCTGAAAAACCTGTAGCTGTTGCAGGCGTAATGGGCGGAGAATACAGCGGTATTATGGACGACACTTCAACAGTAGTCTTTGAATCCGCATATTTTGAACCTGTTTCGGTAAGACTTACCGCAAAGAAACTCGGCATGAGAACAGACGCTTCCGCAAGATATGAAAAAGGCGTTGACACACTTATTTCAATGACTTCACTTGAAAGAGCTTTCCAGCTTGTAGAAGAACTCGGAGCAGGCGAACCTGTAAGAACCGTTATCGACAAGGATTACACAAATAAAGAACCTGCCAAAGTTGAATTTAACCCTGAATGGATAAATAATTTCCTCGGAACTGATATCCCTGAAGCTGACATGGTTAAATACCTCTGTTCACTCGGCTTCAAGATAGAAAACGGCATGGTTATTTCACCGTCATTCAGAATAGACATTGAGTGCAAAGCTGATATTGCTGAAGAAGTTGCAAGAATTTACGGTTACAACAATATTCCGTCAACTCTCCTTAAAGGTACTGCTCATGCACAGCTTACACCTGCTCAGAAATATTCAAGAACACTTACAAACACAATGGTTTCACTCGGCTGTTCAGAAATCACTACATTCTCATTCATTTCACCTAAGTATTTCGATAAAATCAGACTTCCTGAAAACAGCTCACTCAGAAATGTTATCAGAATTACGAACCCACTCGGCGAAGACACAAGCGTTATGAGAACCACTGTTCTTCCGTCCATGCTTGAAATTCTTTCAAAGAACTACAGCAACAGAAATGAAGCCGTAAAACTCTTTGAACTCGGAAACGAATATATTCCGACTGAACCCGACAAACTCCCGAATGAACCTTTAAGACTTGCGGTAGGTATGTACGGCGGAAAAGTTGATTTCTATGACCTTAAAGGAACTCTTGAAGTCCTGCTTGACACTCTCGGCATAAGTGACTATGAATTTGAACCAGCCGGAGAAGATTGTGTATTTGATGAAATTTCCGCTTTCCACCCTTACAGAACCGCAGTTATCCTTAAAGACGGTGTTCAGCTCGGTATTTTCGGAGAAATTCACCCGACTGTTGCGGAAACTTACGGTATCGGTACAAAAGTCTACTGTGCGAAACTCAATGTTCCGGAAACAATGGCTGTATCAGTGGTTGAAAAGGAATATAAGCCACTTCCGAAATACCCTGCTACCACAAGAGATATAAGCCTTGTGTGCGATGAAAAAATCCCTGTTGCCAGGATTGAAAAGGCTATCAAGAATGCTGTCGGAAATATCCTTGAAAAAGTCACACTGTTTGACGTATATCAAGGACAGCAGATTGAAGCAGGTAAAAAGAGCGTTTCTTACTCAATTACAATGCGTTCACATGATGGCACTCTCAAAGATGAACAGGCTGACAGTGCAATGAAAAAGGTTCTTTAATCACTTAAAGACCGGGGTGCGGAATTAAGAGGCTGATTAATTTAAGTTAAATAAAAAAAGGCTGGGTAACCTGAAGTTATCCCGCCTCTTTTTTATTTTTAAGAATCGTCAAGGCAATCCGGCGCGCGCGCCCCCCGCCCGGGGGGGGGGGGGGGGGGGGGGGTGTTTATAATTTGTGTTTATTTAATATATTAAATATACGGGGTTTTTTTTTTGT
>URWK01000068.1 GCA_900551505.1 uncultured Ruminococcus sp.
AAAGCCGCGTCTCTGCTTGCTTCATCGGATATGACAGTGTCGGAGATTGGTTATGAAGTCGGTTTCAGTTCCCCTTCTTATTTTGCCAAATGTTATAAAGAACTGTTTGGGGAGAGCCCGACAGATTTATTAAAGAGAAAAGGATAAAACAAGATAGTTTACGTCGAAATATAATAAGAAAGTCCGCCAACCAAAAAATTATAAAATAAAACTGGGGTTGGTTGTTGTCGGGCCCCAACGGGGGGGCCGGGGCGGCGGCCCCCCGGAAACATGATTTAAGAAATATTAGGAGTAAATAAAATTATGAAAGTAGTAAAAACAATAAAAGAAGTAAGGGACTTTGTAAACAGTCAGCGAAAAGACGGAAAAACAGTGGGACTTGTTCCGACTATGGGCTATCTCCACGAAGGACACATGAGCCTTATCAGAAAGTCTGTAAGCCTGAATGATGTTACCGTAGTCAGCGTTTTCGTAAATCCTATACAGTTCGGAGCAAATGAAGACCTCGGAAGTTATCCGAGGGACATTGAAAGGGACACTAAAATCTGTGAAGAATGCGGTGCAGACCTCATATTTAACCCCGAACCCGAAGAAATGTACGGAGATAATTTCTATACTTCCGTAAATATGAAGACCTTGCCGGAAGAACTCTGCGGTATCACAAGACCTGTACATTTCAGCGGCGTAATGACCGTTGTAACTAAACTTTTCAATATCGTAAAGCCCGATAAAGCCTTTTTCGGTCAGAAGGATGCTCAGCAACTTGCAATAATAAAGCAGATGGTCAAAGACTTAAATATGGACTTGGAAATTATAGGCTGCCCGATAGTAAGGGAAAGTGACGGGCTTGCAAAGAGTTCCAGAAATACTTATCTCAGCGAACAGGAAAGAAAATCCGCACTTGTTTTAAGTCAGGCTGTAAAAATCGGCGAACAGCTTTTCAATGCCGGTGAAAGAAATGCCGAAAAAATTCTTGACGCAATGAAAGCTCATATAAATTCCGAACCGCTTGCAAAAATCGACTATGTGAAAGCCGTTGATGCTCTTACCATGCAGCAGGTAAAGGAAATTGACCGTCCCGTACTCTTCGCAATGGCCGTATATATCGGAAAAACAAGACTTATTGACAATTTCAGCATAGATAACCCCGAAACAACACACTTTGATGAAGCTTAATAACAGAATTTCAGGGGGAGGAATTTTATGCAATTGTCAATGCTCAAAGGGAAAATCCATCGTGCGACAGTTACTCAAGCCGAACTTAACTATGTAGGCAGCATAACCGTTGATGAGGATTTGCTCGATAAAGCCGGTATTCTCGAATACGAAAAAGTACAGATTGTAAATATAAATAACGGCGAACGTTTTGAAACTTACACAATAGCGGGGGAAAGAGGTTCGGGCATGATATGCCTTAACGGAGCTGCCGCAAGATGTGCCAGCACAGGTGACAAAATAATTATTATGTGCTATGCTTCAATGACACCCGAAGAAGCAGAAAAACACAGTCCGAAAGTAGTATTTGTCGATGGTGACAACAAAATTCTGCGGTTTACAAGATACGAAAAACACGGTTCTCTGCTCGATATGCTTGAGGACGGAAAAGAGGACTTATGCTGACAGGAAAAACAGTCGTTCTCGGAGTATCGGGCGGCATAGCTTCCTATAAGATGGCTAACCTTGCAAGTATGCTTGTAAAGCTCAATGCGGAAGTTCATGTAATTATGACAAAGAACGCCACAAATTTTATAAATCCTATAGCTTTTGAAAGCCTTACACGCACAAAATGCCTTGTAGATACTTTCGACAGAAATTTTCAGTTCGATATAAAGCACGTTTCTTTAGCCAAGAAAGCTGATGTAATTCTTGTCGCACCTGCTACCGCAAACGTTATGGCGAAATTCGCAAACGGTATAGCTGATGATATGCTTACTACCACAGTTCTTGCAAGCAGAGCAGTAAAAATTGTTTCGCCGTCAATGAACGTGAATATGTATGAAAACCCGATTACTCAGGATAATATGAAGAAATTACAGCACTACGGTTTTAAGGTAATCGAAGCCGACAGCGGATTTCTTGCCTGCCGTGATGTAGGGAAAGGCAAAATGCCTTCCGAAAAAGTTCTTTTAGCTCATATCTTAAAGGAAATCGCCTGTGAAAAAGACCTTGCAGGTAAAAAAGTTCTTGTAACGGCAGGTGCTACGAGAGAAGCTATTGACCCGGTGAGATTTATCACTAATCACTCAACCGGTAAAATGGGTTGTGCTATCGCCGAAAGAGCCATGTTAAGAGGTGCGGAAGTAACCCTTGTGGCAGGGCATATGGAAACCGAACCGCCTATGTTTACCGAAGTTGTGAATGTTACCAGTGCCGAAGATATGTTCCGGGCTGTAAAAGAACGCTTTGAAGATACGGATATTGTCATCAAATCAGCCGCTGTTGCCGATTACAGACCGGTTAACATCAGCGACCGCAAGATTAAAAAACATGACGGCGATATGTCGATAGAGCTTGAGAGAACTACAGATATTCTTAAATATCTCGGTCAGCACAAGACTAAACAATTTCTCTGCGGTTTTTCCATGGAAACGGAAAATCTCATTGAAAACTCGAAAGCAAAACTTGAAAGCAAGAACCTTGATATGATAGTTGCGAATAATCTCAAAGTTGCCGGAGCAGGTTTCGGAACGGACACAAATATTGTCACTCTCATATCCGGGAGCAAGACTGAAGAATTGCCGATTATGAGTAAATCCGAAGTCGCTGACAAAATTCTCGACTATATTGTTTCTTCTCTTTAATCTTTAAATTAATCGGGGCGGGGGGGGGGGGGGGGGGGGGGTGGGGGAGTTGTGTGTATTGTTGTTTTTGGCTGTGTTTTTGTTGGGGGGGCGGGGCGGGCGGGGGCGGCCGCCCCGTCCGAGAATTATAAAAATTTTATTTTATTTTTTTTTTTTTGTTTGTTTTTTTTTTTTTTTTTTTTTGGGGGGGGGGGGGGGGGGGCCCCCCCCCCCCCCCCCCCCCCCCCCCCGAAATTGTTTATCCGTTCACGCAGTCAATAAATCTCATGAAACCTCTTTTGCCGTCTTCGGTATGCTTGTAAATGCCCGACTGCTCAAGTACAGTATAGAAAGCCTTTCCGACTTCCTGCTGAATAATCCCGTTTATCTGTTCAGGCTTTGCATCAGGATAATTCTTCATGAATTTCTCTGCCCAGTCTGCGTGTTTCTCGATAGTCGGATTACTGCGAATATCTTCGCCGTTAATGATAGCCTTTTCGAGCTGTTCAAATTCGTTTTTAAGCCTCGGCGGAAGTACCGCAAGCCCTAAAACTTCAATCAGTCCTATATTTTCCTTCTTTATATTGTGAAGTTCAGGATGCGGATTATATACACCGAAAGGAAATTCTTCCGTTGTAATATTGTTTCTCAGCACTAAATCAAGTTCATATATATCGCCGTTTTTTCTCGCTATCGGGGTAATGGTGTTATGTGGAATATTCCCCGTTTCCGCAAAAACAAAACTTTCTTCATCAGTGTAGTCACGCCAGACAGTTAGAATTTTCCCACCAAGCTTGCAAAGTTTCTCCGTATCCTTGTCTTTAAGGCGTATTACAGACATCGGCCATCTGACAATTCCGGCTTCCACGTCTTCAAAACCTTTGAAAACAAGCTTTGTTTCAATCGGTGCTTTCTCCATCGCAAATGTATAATGACCGCCCTGAAAATGTTCATGTGTAAGTATAGAGCCACCCACTATAGGCAAGTCAGCATTTGACCCTAAAAAATAATGCGGAAACTTCTTCACAAAACTGAAAAGTTTTGCAAATACATTCTTGTCAATGCTCATCGGAACGTGTTTTGAATTAAATACTATGCAATGTTCATTGTAATAGACATAAGGTGAATACTGAAACCCCCACTCATTCCCGTCAATTTCAATCGGAATTATTCTGAGTGTTTGTCTTGCAGGTCTGTGTATATTCCCGCAAAAACCCTCATTCTCCACGCACAACATACAAGTGGGATAATCGCTTTGTACAATATTCTTAACAGGAGTTGTATTAATTTCTCTTTCAGGCTTTGAAAGATTAATAGTTATATCAAGCTGACCACAAGGTGTTTCTGTTGACCATTTCATATCTTTCTTTATTCTGTAACGCCTTATATAATCCGAATTACAGCTAAGATTATAGAAATAATCCGTTGCCGTTTTCGGAGAAACTCCATAACACTTCCAAAACTTTTCCGTAACGGTGCTTGGGCGTGGTGTAAGCACCCCCATAATCTTTGTGTCGAAAAGGTCACGTTCAACTATATTATTGCCTATTATGCCGTTCTCACAAGCATAGTCCAGTATTTCTCCCAATGTTTCTTCAAGGTCAGGTTTTTCATAGTCCT
Source organism: uncultured Ruminococcus sp. (assembly GCA_900551505.1). Taxonomy (GTDB): domain Bacteria; phylum Bacillota; class Clostridia; order Oscillospirales; family Ruminococcaceae; genus UBA5884. Next base: position 4,401 of record URWK01000068.1, read on the forward strand.
GCTCAGGTTCTTCGTATGAATGGAGATTTAACAGCGAAAGCAGATAATTTATTGTATATATGCGGTCTTTCTTCTCTATAAGCCCTGTTTCAAGCCCGTATGTCACAAGTTTTTTTATGCTATCAAAAATCATTTCTGCTGACAGCTACTTAATAAAGTGTAGCCTTTCCTTTCTTTAAATTTATTTTTTTGTTCAGAATCCGTCAGGGTGGTTCTTATGCCAGTTCCAAGCCGTTTCAATAATTTCTTCAAGGTCATTATGGCAAGGTTTCCATCCGAGAATTTTTTTTGCTTTTTCGCTCGAAGCAATAAGCTGTGCAGGGTCGCCGGCACGTCTTCCTGCAATCTTCGCAGGTATCGGATGACCTGTAACTTTTCTTGCAGTTTCGATAACTTCCTTTACTGTAAACCCTACGCCGTTTCCGAGGTTGAAAATGTTACTTTCATTGCCTTCCATAAGGTACTTTACCGCAAGTATATGTGCATTCGCAAGGTCCGTTACATGAATATAGTCACGCACACAAGTTCCGTCCTTTGTCGGATAGTCTTCACCAAAAATGCTTATAAATTCACGCTTTCCGTTAGGCACTTGCAGAATAAGCGGAATAAGATGTGTTTCGGGGTTATGGTCTTCGCCTATGCAACCGCTTACATAAGCCCCACAGGCATTGAAGTAACGCAGTGAAACAAATTTAAGCCCGTGGGCTTGTCCCACCCATTTAAACATTTTTTCCATTGAAAGCTTCGTTTCGCCGTATGTATTTGTAGGTTCTGTTCTGTCAGTTTCAAGAATCGGTATTTGTTCGGGTTCTCCGTAAGTTGCGGCTGTCGAGGAAAATACTATTTTCTTTATATCGTGTGCAATCATGGCTTCAAGCAGAACTTTCGTTCCGCAAAGATTATTGTCATAGTATTTAAGCGGATTAACCATACTTTCGCCCACAAGTGAAAACGCTGCAAAGTGTATTACCGCATCAATTTTCTCTTTTTCAAACACGCTGTCCAGAAATGCCCTGTCCCTTATATCGCCCTTGTACAAACGTGCTTTCGGGTGGACTGCCTGAATATGACCCGTTGCAAAATTGTCAATGATTACTACGTCTGTTCCGTTGTCGATTAATTCATATACCGTGTGAGAGCCTATATATCCCGCACCGCCCAGAACTAAAACTGTCATAAAAAAACTCCTTTTTATATTATTCTCTGCTTCGGTCGATGTTATCGCATATCATTATATCACAAAAAAATTCAGACTTCAAGACACAAAAACCCCACCTTTAAAAAAGGTGGGGGAGGAAATTTTAAAAGCTTAATTATTATTTATCAAATACAGAAATTCCCTCGTGTATGATTGAACCTTTTTTATGTAGTTCAGCCTGAGTTTCAGAAACTCTGTTACCCGAAAAGTACTTATTTTGTATTTTCAATGTTCCATCTGAAAGTACTGATTTTAAGTGCTTTTTTATTGTCTATCATATTCGTATTGAGAATATTGGCAATATCGAGGTATCTGTAATTCGTCTTTTCCTCATCATTCTTCTTGAACTTGCCGATAATGTTCTTAATCATGTCTTTTCCGGAAGGTTCTTCCCTCTGCAAGACTGCCCCAAGACTGTGATGTATACGCATGAAATTGACTATCTGAACGGCTTTCGTAACATAAGTATCACAAACATTATAAATGCCTGTATAATTCTTACTCTCCGCATCTCTCACAAAGCATATTACAAAGTCTGAAACATTGTGGACACAACAAAACTGAAAACCATAGTCGCCTTTAAGGTACATAAATGCACGCCCTGTTTTCTGGTCAATAATCTTCGCCGTAAGATTATCATAGAAATTCATCATGTAAACCGGTGCAACTCTCATAATTGCTCCGACCATAATTTTACTGTTCTTGATTTCCGTTGCGAAAGCTCTTTCCGAAGCAAGTTTCATTTTTGCGTAATTCGTTATCGGCTTTATGTCTCCCTCCTCATTTATAGGCTCTCTTGTTTTCTGGGTGGCATATACCTGTGTTGTACTCATAAGCATGAATTGCCTTACATCGTGCTGAACTGCGTACTTATAGATAAACTCGTCACACTTACGGCTTATTTCCATTTCCGTTTCCGTGAATGTATATCCAAAGTCATTGTCAGCAGAACAAGCAAGGTGTACTACACTTTCTATATTCTCTTTATCAAAGATTTTTTCGTACTTGTCGCTTTCCGTAGGCTCTGCCTGATAAAAAAAATATCTTTCTTTCCGGGCATTATATTCACTCGGCTGTTTATCTACCGCAATAACCGTGTGTCCCTTTTTCAAAAGACCCGAACAAACTTTTTCTCCTATAATTCCACAAGCTCCCGTAACCATAATTACAGCCATTTTAAAAAATCTCCTTTCAGTTTCATAATTGATTTATATTTATTATATCAATTTCATACAGAAAAATCAATGTATTTGTGTAAAATGCATATTTTCTTTCTGAAAGCAGACTTAAACTTTTTGTATGTCGGGGCAATCTTTTGCTAAACTTGCAACGCCTATAGCCAAATTTTCGGGACGTGAAGTCCTTAAAAATTATATTAGGCTAAAGGAAATCTTTCGTATGTGTGGGGGGGGGGGGGGGGGGGGGGGGGGGGGGGGGGGGGGGGGGGGGGGCCCCCGCCCCCCCCCCCCCAGGGCACACTAATAGAAGAAAGCGACAAACAAA
>URWK01000069.1 GCA_900551505.1 uncultured Ruminococcus sp.
AAAAACTATCTCCCTCCTCTCGATTAAACAACTCTATTCTTCCAGCTTCAATTGTCCATATTCTCTAGCTTGCTATTCTGGCGGGGGGGGGGGGGGGGGGCCGGGCCCCCCCCCCCGCCCCCCCCGCCCCCCCCCCCCCCGAATAACTTTATTAAGTAAAAGTTCCCCGATGGAAATCTTTTTTATGCCTTTGATTTGATGTATTCGTCAATAGCCTTAGCTGCCGTCTTACCTGCTCCCATTGCGAGAATTACAGTTGCAGCACCTGTTACGGCATCTCCGCCTGCGTATACGCCTGTCTTTGAAGTAAGTCCTTCTTCATTTGCAACGATACAGCCATGCTTGTTTGTTTCAAGTCCCGGTGTGGTTGACTTGATAAGCGGGTTCGGTGAAGTACCGATTGACATTACTACGCAGTCAACATCAAGTACAAATTCAGAGCCTTCCTTTACAATAGGTCTGCGTCTGCCTGATGCGTCAGGTTCGCCGAGTTCCATTTCAACGCACTTCATACCCTTAACAAATTTGTGTTCATCGCCGATGATTTCAACAGGGTTTGTAAGGTTCTTGAAGATAATGCCTTCTTCCTTAGCGTGTTCGATTTCTTCGTTTCTTGCAGGCATTTCGGCTTCCGAACGTCTGTATACTATGTATACATTTTCCGCTCCAAGACGTTTTGCACATCTTGCGGCATCCATAGCAACGTTACCGCCGCCGACTACTGCAACGCTCTTTGACTGCTTGATAGGTGTGTCAGAACCTTCCTTGTAAGCTTTCATAAGGTTCGTTCTGGTAAGGAATTCATTAGCTGAGTAAACGCCCTTGAGATTTTCGCCCGGAATATTCATAAATCTCGGAAGTCCTGCTCCTGAACCTATAAATACAGATTCGTAACCCATTTCAAAAAGTTCATCTACTTCAAGAGCCTTACCGATTACTGTATTTGTGCTTACAGTTACGCCAAGAGCCTTGAGGTTGTCAATTTCTTTCTGAACGATTGACTTAGGAAGTCTGAATTCCGGAATACCGTACACAAGTACTCCGCCTGCAAGGTGCAGAGCTTCAAATACAGTTACTTCATATCCCATCTTTGCAAGGTCGCCCGCACAAGTAAGACCGCTTGGACCTGCTCCGATTACCGCAACTTTATGACCGTTCGGTTCAGGCTTTGCAGGTGCTGTTGTGCAATGTGCATTGTGCCAGTCTGCAACAAATCTTTCAAGTCTGCCGATTGCAACTGGTTCACCTTTTTTGCCTCTTACACATCTGCTTTCGCACTGTGTTTCCTGTGGACAGACACGACCGCAAACCGCAGGAAGTGAGCTTGACTTCGAGATGATTTCGTAAGCTCCTTCATAATCCTTTTCTTTTATTCTGGAAATAAACGCAGGAATATCAATCGAAACCGGACAACCGCCCACACAAGGTTTGTTCTTGCAGTTAAGGCAACGCTGTGCTTCGTCAAGTGCCTGTTCTTCGCTGTATCCGAGTGCTACCTCTGAAAAGTTCTTATTTCTTACATTCGGGTCCTGTACAGGCATTTCATTTTTTTTCTGTGAAAGATTAGCCATTGTTTTCTTCTCCCTTCTTCAAAAGATTGCAGGTTTCTTCATGTTTACGGCGTTCAAAAGGTTTGTACATTGTCGAACGTTCCATAGCTTCGTCAAAGTCCACAAGATGACCGTCAAAGTCAGGGCCGTCTACACACGCAAACTTCGTTTCTCCGCCTACTGTAAGACGACAGCCTCCGCACATTCCGGTACCGTCAATCATTATCGGGTTCATTGAAACAATGGTTTTTATGTCAAATTCCTTTGTAAGCTTGCAGACAAACTTCATCATTATCAACGGACCTATGGCAATTACTTCGTCATATTTTTCTCCGCTTTCGATAAGTTCTCTGAGAGCATCTGTTACAAGACCTTTCTTGCCTGCCGTTCCGTCATCGGACATGATAACAAGCTTGTCGCTTGCGTTTCTGAATTCTTCTTCGAGAATCACAAGGTCTTTATTTCTGAAGCCTACTATTGAATGTACTTCACAGCCGTTATTGTGAAGTTTCTTTGCGATAGGGTAAGCAATCGCACAACCTACGCCGCCGCCGACTACTGCGACCTTCTTCAGTCCTTCTGTTTCCGAAGGTGTTCCGAGAGGACCTACAAAGTCTTGAATACATTCGCCCTGTTTCTTTGCATTGAGTTTTTCGGTAGTTGCTCCGACAATCTGGAAAATGATAGTTACAGTTCCCTTCTCTCTGTCGAAATCCGCAACGGTAAGCGGTATTCTTTCTCCGTTTTCGTCAACTCTGAGAATAATAAATTGTCCCGGTTCTGCCTTTCTGGCTACAACAGGGGCTTCAATCTCCATAAGTGTTACGGTAGGATTGAGTTCTTTTTTGGTAACAATTTTATACATTTAACTTTTTCCCCGTTTCTGCGTAATTTTTTTAAGTGACATACAAGTCAATTATACGCCTATTATAATATTTTATCTTTTAATTGTCAATACACTGTCGCAAAATCTATATTTTTGTATATTGAAATGTCATATTTTTTGTGAAAATCATTGAAACTCTTGTCTTTCAGAGTGAAATATTTTCGGGCATTTAATCAAAACATACATTAATTTTAAACCCAAGTCATGCATTTTGTATATAACAACTATTCTTTATTTATATTTCATGAATTTTGTCAATAATGATATAATATTATGAGCATATACTTTAATATATATCCGTATCAATAACAGGAATGAATATCGGCGTAAAAAATAAAAAAAGGAGGACACGCACAATTGATTTTGTGCGTATTTTTAAAGTAATGAACAATACCGATTTTAATTTTGAAATTGTTGATGAAATTCTTTCTCAACATGAACCGACTGCCATTATTGCTATTCTCCAGAGCGTGCAGGAACATTACAGATACCTGCCGAGAGAAGTTTTCCCGTACCTCGCCAAGAAGCTCGATACCAGCGAAGCCCGCATTTACAGCGTTGCGACATTTTATGAAAACTTTTCGCTTGAACCGAAAGGCAAATACGTTCTCAAAGTCTGTGACGGAACAGCCTGCCATGTAAGAAAATCTGTTCCTATCCTCGAAAGACTGCGTGAAGAACTCGGACTTTCCGCCACAAAGGCTACCACCGATGACCTTATGTTTACCGTAGAAACCGTATCATGTCTTGGAGCGTGCGGACTTGCACCTGTTTTAACAGTTAATGACAAGGTTTATCCTGCTATGACACCCGACAAGGCAAGTGAACTTCTGAAAACACTCAGGGAGGCGTAAAAATGATATTGAAAAACAGAGAAGAACTCGATATTACCAGAAAGAAATACGAAAATTCAATAAAGCTTCAGCAGAAAAAAATTCTTGTCTGTTGCGGTACGGGTTGTGTTGCGGGCGGTTCGCTCCACATATTTGACCGCCTTACCGAACTTATCAGGGAAAAAGGGCTTGTCTGTACCGTGGAACTTGCGGAAGACCCTCACAGCGACAGCATCGGCGTAAAGAAAAGCGGTTGTCACGGATTTTGCGAAATGGGGCCTCTTGTAAGAATTGAACCGCACGGCTGGCTTTACACCAAGGTTAAAATTGACGATTGTGACGAAATTGTCGAAAAGTCAATAGTCAATGACGAATACGTTGACAGACTCGCCTACAAAAAAGACGGCGTAATTTACAGAGAACAGGAAGAAATTCCGTTCTACAAGAAACAGACACGTCTTGTTCTCGAACACTGCGGACACATTGACGCTACTTCAATCAAAGAATATTTCGCTATCGGCGGTTACTCGGCTTTTGAAAAGGCTCTTTTCGATATGTCGGCAGATGATATAATTACAGAAATCGAAACTTCAAATCTCCGTGGACGTGGGGGCGGCGGATTTCCGGCAGGCAGAAAATGGGCTCAGGTTAAGAAGCAGAATGCCCCGAAAAAATATATTGTCTGTAACGGTGACGAAGGCGACCCAGGTGCATTCATGGACAGAAGTATCATGGAAGGCGACCCGCACAGAATGCTTGAAGGTATGATGATTGCAGGTATTGCCACAGGTGCGGAAGACGGTTATATTTACGTTCGTGCCGAATACCCCATGGCTGTAAACAGACTTAAAAACGCCATCGCCCAGGCGGAAGAATACGGACTTCTCGGCGAAAACATTCTCGGTACAGGCTTCAATTTCAGAATGCATATAAACCGTGGTGCAGGTGCTTTCGTATGCGGTGAAGGTTCTGCACTTACCGCTTCCATCGAAGGCAAAAGAGGTATGCCGAGAGTTAAACCTCCGAGAACCGTTGAACACGGCCTTTTCGATATGCCGACAGTCCTTAATAACGTTGAAACTTTCGCAAACGTTTCTTCAATCATTCTCAAAGGTGCTGACTGGTACAAGTCCATAGGTCCTGAAAAATCTCCCGGAACAAAGGCTTTCGCACTTACCGGAAATATCTCAAACACCGGTCTTATCGAAGTGCCTATGGGAACTACCCTGCGTGAAGTAATCTTTGACATTGGCGGAGGCATGAAAGGCGGTTCGGACTTCAAGGCGGTTCAAATCGGAGGTCCATCAGGCGGTTGCCTTACTAAAGAACACCTTGACTTACCGCTTGACTTCGACTCACTCAAGAAAGCCGGTGCTATGATTGGTTCGGGCGGTCTTGTTGTAATGGACGAACACACTTGTATGGTTGAAGTTGCAAGATTCTTCATGAACTTCACACAAAACGAGTCTTGTGGTAAATGTGTTCCCTGCCGTGAAGGAACTAAGCGTATGCTTGAAATCCTCGAAAGAATTGTTGCAGGCAACGGACGTGACGGCGATATTGAATTACTGCTTGAACTTGCCGACACTATTTCCTCAACTGCTCTCTGCGGACTCGGCAAAACCGCTCCGTCACCTGTCATAAGCACTATAAAGCATTTCAGAAGCGAATACGAAGCCCACATTTATGACAAGAAATGCCCTGCCGGAAACTGCCGTAAGCTTATCACATACAGAATTGACCCCGAACTCTGCAAGGGCTGTTCAAAATGTGCAAGAAACTGCCCTGTCAATGCCATCTCAGGCGAAATCAGAAAGCCTTTTGTCATCGACTCTGCTAAGTGCATAAAATGCGGTGCTTGTATTTCAAACTGTAACTTCAAGGCTATTAAGGAGGATTGAATCCGTGAACAATAATTTTATGATGATTGACAATATTCCTGTTGAAATCAACGGTGAAAAAAACCTGCTTGAACTCATTCGCAAGGCGGGCATAGATATTCCGACTTTCTGCTATCACTCGGAACTTTCAATATACGGTGCTTGCCGTATGTGCATGGTCGAAAACAAGTGGGGTTCAATGGAAGCCGCTTGCTCAACTCCTCCGAGAGCAGGCATGGAAATACATACAAATACTCCGAAACTCAGAAAGTACAGAAAGATGATACTTGAATTACTGCTTGCGAACCATTGCCGTGACTGTACAGCCTGCGGAAAGAACGGCAGATGTAAGCTTCAGGAACTCGCAAACAGATATGGTATAAGAGATGTCCGCTTTGAAAATACTTCTCCCGAACCGAACATTGACAATTCTTCAAAGTGCATCACAAGAGATACTAACAAATGTATTCTCTGTGGCGACTGCGTGCGTGTATGTAACGAAATTCAGAATGTCGGTGCTATCGACTTCGCCCACCGTGGCTCGAAGATGACTGTAAGCTGTGCATTTGACGAACCTATTGCGAAATCAAATTGTGTGGGTTGCGGACAATGTGCCGCTGTCTGTCCGACAGGTGCTATTGTAATCAGAAACGACCGTCCTTCACTCTGGAATGAAATTTATAACCCTGAAAAGCTTGTTGTCGTACAGGTTGCTCCTGCCGTAAGAGTTGCCGTTGCCAAGGAATTTAATTACACAGGTCACAATGTTATGGGCAAAATTGTAGCCTGCCTCAGACGCATGGGCTTTGACAAGGTTTTTGATACCGTTACAGGTGCAGACCTTACGGTTATCGAAGAGGCAAACGAATTTACGGAAAGACTTTCTAAGGGCGAAAACCTTCCGCTGTTTACCTCATGTTGTCCTGCCTGGGTAAACTATTGCGAAAAGAATTACCCCGAACTTCTCCCGAATATTTCAACCTGCCGTTCACCTATGCAGATGTTCGCTTCCGTAACAAAGGAATACTTCAAAGACTGCGGAAAACGTATAGTAAATGTTGCGATTATGCCTTGCACAGCCAAGAAATTCGAGGCTTCAAGAGATGAATTCAAGGTTGACGGCGTACCGAATGTTGACTATGTAATTTCAACTCAGGGGCTTATACAGCTTATCAGGGAAACAGGTATTGTATTCTCCGAAATCGAACCCGAAGCCGTTGATATGCCATTCGGTTCAATGTCCGGCGGAGGTGTGATTTTCGGCGTTACGGGCGGCGTTACCGAAGCCGTTATAAGAAACATTTCGGAAGATAAATCCATGTTCCAGCTCAGAGCCCTTGAATTTGACGGCGTAAGAGGCATGGAAGGCACTAAGGAATACACTCTTCATCAAGGTCCGAAAGACATTAAGATTGCCGTTGTCAGCGGTCTGAAAAATGCCGACAACCTTATCAGAAAAATCAAATCGGGCGAAGTACATTACGACCTTATCGAAGTTATGGCTTGTCCGGGCGGTTGTATCAACGGTGGCGGTCAGCCGTTCACTTCTTACGAAAACAAGGTTAAACGTGGCGAAGAACTCTACAGTATTGACAAGATGACAAGCATTAAATACAGCTCCGCCAATCCTGAAATGGCAGACCTCTATAATGGTATCCTCAAGGGACGTTCACATGAACTTCTCCATGTTCACTACGGAAAACACGAAGACTAACTTATAACCGGAACTTATTCGGGGGCCCCGCCCAAAAATTGCAGGGGCCCCCCGGTTTTTTTTTTATTTTTATAATTTTTTTTTTTTTTTTTTTTTTATATTATGTATTTTATTTTTTAATATTATTTGTTTGTTT
>URWK01000070.1 GCA_900551505.1 uncultured Ruminococcus sp.
AATTGTTTTCTCAATTTGCGCTGTTCTTCTAACAGTTGCTTCATTTTTTCCAGATTATTTCTTTCGTATGCTTCTAAATACGAATCTGAAATGGAAATCAGCAAATCCTGAAATAAATCTTCCTGCGGTAATTCCGAAATAAAACATTGAACTCCAGAGTGCCGAAGTTTCATGACTTACCCCGAACTTCTCAACTGCATATGTACCGCTCCATAAACCTACAGTTGTTTCGATTGCACAGTAGCAGAAAAATGAAAGTAATACCGCCTTTGCAAGTGGAATTTTCGGAACATCTTTCAGTGGGATAACGGTAACTTCATCTTCTTCCGTGTCCGTCTTACCATCTGAATTATTTTTATTTGCTTTGAGCCAGAGAGGCAATGTTAAAAAGAGAATTACAGACAATACAGTCTGAAAAATTGCTATGCTCACATAACCCTTGTGCCAGTTGTTTTCTCTTGCGAGCCAGAAAGACATTATCATTGGACCTATAGTTGTACCTATTCCCCAAAAGCAGTGAAGCCAATTCATATGTCTTGCCTTGTAGTGCAGAGCCACGAAGTTATTAAGTGCCGAGTCTACAGAACCCGCTCCAAGCCCCAGCGGAATTGTGAAAAGACATAACATAAAATATGTTTTTGAAATCCCGAATCCGTAAAGTGCGAATGCTGTCATTGCAACACTTACGGCGGTTATCATGCCTGTTCCGAACCTTTTTATAAGTCTTGTGCTGAAAAGGCTCGAAACAATTGTGCCTGCGGAAATTATCATTGAAATTATTCCTGCTCCCGAAATAGGAACAGATAAATCTGTATGAATTGCAGACCATGCAGAACCTAACAGTGAATCAGGTAATCCGAGGCTTATAAAAGAAATGTAGATGATTATAAGAAGCACAAACATAAAGAATTCCTCCTATTTTTTCAGTTTTATAGCCGAAACCGTTTTTCTCGGCTTTATTATAATATAATAGTCATAATAAAGTCAAGGGTTTTGCGTTAAACTTATGTTTAATTTTTATGGTGATTTTTTTATGTTTTCAGCATATAATTAAACAGAATACTTCCGATTGCGAATTTTCGGATAAAACAGAATGGGAGGGAGATAACAGAATGTTTTCTTATAGCATTTCCAATTCTTTTAATAAACAGGAAATTGTATCGCTTTTCAAGTCTGTAGGCTGGAAGTCGGCTGATTATCCCGGACAGCTTTTTTCATCAATAACAAATTCCGAAACCGTTGTATCCGCAAGAAACAGCAGAAGCGAATTAATAGGGCTTATGACGGCAGTTTCGGACGGAGGAATGAATGTATTTTTTCCGTATCTGCTTGTAAATCCAAGGTATCAGGGCAGAGGAGCAGGCAGAAATATTGTTGAAATCATGCTTGGCAAGTACATTGGAACATACAGAAAAATACTTATATGCAGTACCGCCAATGTGGAATTTTATAAAAAGTGCGGTTTTGAAGTCAGCGAAGAACAATTTGGAATGATAAAGATAACTCCACCTAAAAATACAGAATAAACACAAGGCTTTCATTAATCTTTCGCCTGCTCACTTTATAATTTCTTTTTACTGTCGCAGGATTTTCTTTTTCCCGAGTATAATTACAGACATAGAAAAAATAAATCACAGGAGGAAAAAACTTATGAAAGACGAAAGAAAACCGGAAAGACCGCAGAAATTTATACCTGCATATATCGTAATCCCAACTTGTATTCCCGAGAGCATGACAGAAGGATTCATGCCGATGACTCCGCCACCTCCGAAACCTCATGAAATACATAATGATTTTCCTGAACCTCCGCACAACACATAAGATTATTTTACAGAAATTTCTTAAATTACTTTTCAAACTAATAAAAAATCACTCTTTGAAATATTCTCAGAGAGTGATTTTTTGCCGTAAAATATACTTTTTCGGAAATTTTATTGACTTTTTGTTTAAAATGGTGTATTATATATAAAAGATAATATTATCTTTGACATAACTTATTACAGAAAACAGTGATTTGATATGACACCGTTTAAAATTGAATTAAGGTACATCACAGTAGAAACCATGCATCATACAAGGTTTGGCAGAGATTGCGGAACAACTAACCGTTATGTGTATATGTGTCCGTGCGGTTGCGGTTATGTAATCGAACTTATGGACTACGGTCCGGGATACGATGATGATTTCATATATATCGACTGTGAATTTTGTAAAAGAAGATACAAGCCAAGTGACTTCAACATAAGCGAACACGGCGGAATCTTTCTCCACAGAAAAAAGTACAAGGACGAGGAAGAAGACTAAAATTAAAACCACCGACACAAAAACAGTCGGTGGTTAAAAATTATCTGTTATTTTAAGAAATTACTGCGGAAACGTTACTTCATAATCTTCCGCTGTTTCAGCACCCCTCATTATTCCGTCAATGACTTTCTGATGAAGTACAGTACCCGTATTTCTGTCAAAATGTCCGAATGCTTCCGCACCGTCTCCGTCAGAACCGTTGTCCCAAAGTATGCAGGTTAAGCCTCTCTGATGAGCAGTCTTTACAACATATTCATCATAATAAGCCCTGTAATCTTCCGCAATTCCGCCTGTACAGCCGAATTCACTTATAAGTACGGGAATACCATTGTCAACGAATTTTTCTTTCAGCATATCGAAAGCTTTTTCTGTCCAGTCTTCCTGACCCCAGTCGTCCACGGTTTCGGTTGCGAACTTGCCCCACTGTTTAGTTTTCGCTTCAAGTGCAAATGTATAAGGGTCATAGAAATGAGCGGTTACTATTATGTGGTTTTCGACAGTGTCTTTCGGCAAAGTAAGTTTATTTACAGTATATTCAACATTGGTATTATAGCCCGGAACAGAAAGAAAACGTTCTGCATTATTTCCGCCGGAAGCCCTGACAATATCCACAAACTTCTGATTAAGTTTATTGGTTATCTCGTAATAACTTTCTTCGGGAGCATCATAACCTTTGTGAAGTTCATTCATTCCCTCGAAAACCAGCTTGTCGGAATAGTCCTTGAAGTAATCGGCTATTTGCGTCCACATTTTTTCATACTTGTCCATCATTACGTTTTCGTCTTCGGGAGCAGGAGTAAGCCATGCATCACCTGAATTCATTCCGTCATGGTGGATATTTATAATTGCATACATATCATTATCAAGAACATAATTTACAACCTCGCCTACTCTGTCAAGCCAGGCTTCTTCTATCTTATAGTCAGGAGCATCGCCTGTATGATTAAGGTATGTAACAGGTATTCTTACAGTATTAAAGCCTGCATCTTTGACGCTTTTTATAAAATTTTCGGTAACTTTCGGATTTCCCCAGGCTGTTTCGTCTGCACCTACGGAATCAAGGCTGTTTCCGAGATTCCAGCCTACTTTCATATCCTTTACAAGTTCTATTGCAGGATTTGAAGCATTATCGGAACTCTTTTCTGTTTCGGAAGATTCTGTTTTGCTTTCGCTTTCAGAACTTTCACTTTCTTCGCTGTCGGATTCGTCTGAACTTTCTTCGGAACTTTCGCTACTGCCTGAAGAATCTTCGGCAGAGCTTTCGGAAACCGAGCTTTCCGAAGAAGATGATGAAACAGAACTGCTATTTGTATCTGAAGCAGAATCCGTTCCGCCTCCGCAGGCTGTAAGCAAAGTTGCGGAAAGAGCAGTTGCAAGAATACAGATTATAAGTTTTTTAATTTTCATATCTGAACTTCCTCCGTTTTTATTTTGTGATTACGGAAGTATTATAGCACAATAACGCTTTGTTGTAAAGTTAATCTTTCTGACTTCTTGACAATACAGAAATAAAGTGATATAATTAAAAATATTATTATATTCTGTTTCAACTAATATTTTAAAAGGAGATTTTCAAATGGACATTTCACTTCAGATTAAAGCAGATGACAAGGCTGACAAGTATACACTTACCTCTGATAACAGTTCTCTTAACAAGGTTCTCGATATGATTTCTTTCAATTCATCAAAGCAGTATGAATCACGTTCAGAAGTTATTGTCGATACATTAAGCCACGGACTTTCACTTCTCGGAAAACTCGCAAGAGCCGGCAAAGCAGTTACTATGGACGTTTCCCTTAATGTACTTCAGATTGCACCTGAATCATATGTTATAAACTCTGCTGACGGCTCTCTCGGAAGATACCTCGATATTCTCATCAAGAGAACTCCCGGCAACAAATACGATGAACGCAATATGGTTCTCGTTGATGCAATCGGTCAGGGTATGGCAATTATCATTGATGAACTTACAAAAGCTAAAACAAATGGCTGATAAAACTTAAAACCGCATTAAAAAAACTCTGCTTACGGGCAGAGTTTTTTTGTGATAGTTATGTGAGAATTTCATAAAAATTAGTCTGAAACGGACTTAAAAATTGACATTAAAGAATATTGGTGATATAATAAAAATGTAATTTATACGGTATGTGGGGGAATACCGTTTTGGAAATCTTATAGCAAAACAGGACGGTCGATAACTTGAAAAAATTATATCTCACTCTTATTTCTATTGTTTTTATCGCTTTATGTGCCATCGGAATTTACAGCAGTTCTTCAAGAACAAATGCCGAAGAAATAGAAAGCGATACCTCCACAACAATCACTACCGAACCAACTACTACCACGGTTACAACTTCGGCAACTACCACGACTACAGAAGAAACCACCACAGTTACAACCGTGACTACAGTAACAACGGTTACAACAGAGGACAAGGTTGCAAAAGCTCTCGCAGAATACACACCCGTACTTACTACCGATGATGTGAAACTATTGAAAAATCAGAATCCCGATACGGCAGGTTGGCTGTATATAAAGAATAGCCGTATAAATATGTGTTTCATGCAGTCAGATGACAATGACTTCTACCTTCACAGGAATTTCAACAAGGAGGATTATTTTCCGGGAAGTATATTTGAGGATTTCAGAAGTAATATTGACGGAAAAAACGAAACCGATGTAGTCCTGCTCTATGGACATCATATGGCTGACGAATCAATGTTTACTCCGATTTCATGGTACATATATCCCGACTACGCACAACAGCATAAGTATATCGAAATCGCAACGGATACAACCACACACTTATATCAGGTTTGCGGAACTATGCTTGTATACGGCGGTGAAGGAGCAGACTTCGATTTCTGGAACTTCATAGATTTCGATAATAAGCGTTCGTTTGAAAGGTTCGTTGCAAACTACATACAGAACCGCAAAGTTGACCTTGGCACATTGCCCGAAAACAGCAACCAGATATTGATGTTACAGACTTGCTACGGAACGGATTATCCGGGATGGCGTACCGTTGTAGTTGCAAACAGACTATATTGAAATTAAATTTATACATATTTTATAAGGCGACCGATTAGCAATCAGTCGCCTTAAACGTTCTCCCCTATAAAGTATTTTTTTGTATCATATTATTGCGGTTTTAAAGAAATTAGGTTATAATATATATTAAAGGGGGGAAATAAGCTTTGAAAAAATATCTTATTAATCTTGCAAAGGTTGCTTTGTTTATAATATGTTTTGGAGTTGCGGTATATATACCGCTTTCGGTATGGGACAGACCTTCATTTGTCGGCAGTAATCCTGCTCTTTACCAATTGTGGCATGAAGCAGAACCGTTGATAGCCGTTATAGTTCTGTCACTGTTTTTCAGTGCAGGAGAAGAAAAATGTGTTCCCATAAAGATTTTTAATAATTTCTTTTCATCGACAGTATTCGGAATGGCCCTTGGCGTTTTCCGCATTTCCGCAGTAATAACACTCACACTTATTTTTGATACGATACATTTCGATACAAAGACAAGTTTTTCACATACTCTTTTATGGATTCTTGCGATATTTGTAAGTGCCTTAACTGAAGAATTACTTGTAAGGGGCTATATTTTTTCTATGATTTCTATGCACCACAATAATCAGACTGCAACAATTACTTGTGCGATTCTTTTCACTGTTGCAAATACTGTTCTCAATGATGAAAAGAATATTATTACTGTACTGAACAGCTTTACAACTTGTCTGCTTTTCTGCATGGTGCTTATCTATACAAAAACACTCTGGACAACTATTGTTATGAATTTCATATGGAAATTAACTGGTGATTTATGTTTCGGAATACTTACGGTTAATGAAAATTACCCAACAATATTTACAACAAGGCTTGACGGAAATGATTTAATCAGCGGAGGAGTAAACGGAGTTGAAGGAACTGTATTCCTGCTCGGCGTGAATATTCTGCTATTCATATACATATTGGCGATAGGAGCAAAACGTTCACTTCTCGAAAAGAAGAAAAAGAAAAAAATCGCAGTCAGCAACTGATAACAAGAAAACCCTCTGACTTAAAAGCCAGAGGGTATAAATATTTAATTTGGAGGTTAGAACAATGGCCACTAATTATTTCAGCTTTAAGAGCAAAACAACCGTTTCTGAAATCCGTGAGTTTCTTGGGAATATTAAAGCAACCGATTCAAGAGGGTATTTACTTGACAAAACATTATATGACTTGTGTGCAGAATACCCCTTGCACAAAAATCCCCACGAAATACAAGCTAAAATATGTCTTATCGGACGTGCTTATTCTGCATCAATTGAAAGACGTACCAACAAGGAAAAAACACAAGGCGATTTCTATTATGACTATGTTGTTCCGGTCGTGATGGAATCGGATATTGATGACAGACTGGAGAAACTTAAAAAATACAGTAGCCCTGATGTTACTAACATTAAAGAAATCCTTTCCGTACACAAATGCCTTGAAGACCTGCTCGGAAAAGTCACCGAAAGAAATAATCGTTCTTTCGTGTCAAAGTATCTGCATTTTCATTTTCCAAATTTATTTTATCTGTATGATTCGTATTCTGAAAAAGCTCTTAATTCCG
>URWK01000071.1 GCA_900551505.1 uncultured Ruminococcus sp.
ATAATCAAACATATGTTGTTTTTTTTTCGGGTTGGTTTTTTTTTTTGGCCTGCCCGCCTGGGGGGGGCCCCCCCCCACCCCGTGGGGGGGTCGCCCCCCCCCCCCCCCCAAGAAACTGAATTATTCGGTTATAATGCCGTCATTACATTCAAGAATAACGGTAAAAGGTCCATCATTAAGCAATTCAACTTTCATATCTGCTCCGAAAATACCATTCTGAACATTTTTTACATACTTTCTGCATTGTTCGGAGAAGTACTCGTATAATTTTTCTGCCTTGTCGGGCGAACCTGCATTAATGAAACTTGGTCGGTTGCCGTGTTTACATTCGGCATACAAGGTAAACTGTGAAACAACAAGAATTTCTCCGTCAATGTCCTTTATCGAAAGGTTTATTTTGTCATTTTCATCGGAGAAAATTCTGAGTTTTGAAATTTTATCTGTCAGTTTGTCGGCATCTTTTTCGGAATCATTTTGACCGACACCGAGAAGTATTAAATAACCCTTGCCAATTTCGCCTGTAATTTTTCCGTCCACGGTAACTTTTGCGTGTGAAACTCGCTGTATAACTGCTCTCATCTCTGGTGAATCCCCTTGCCTGTAAAATTTTTGTTGCGTCTTCTGGTAAGACGCTGTTTAAGCGGATAGTCGTTAAGTTTTTCGGCAAACTCTATTCCTGCCTCAAGTGTTGCAAGTGATAAATCATTTAAATTATGTGGCATATAGGAAAGCAGAAATACCTGAATATCTTTAGTCTGCCCAAGCGGTAATGTGTTCAGAACTTTCAGCAGAACAGACGAAATATCTGTATCAACAGATTTTGACTGTTCGGCGATAAGTCTCCTTGTAGCTTCAAGAACCTTTTCATAATCTCCGCTTTCAAGGTGCGTATTTATGACATATTCAAGGAAAAGGTCAACCATATACTTATTGTTCTCCTGCTTGAATATTCCAACCAGTTTTTCGCCGATGAAAATCCTGTTTTCGTAGTTCTTCCGGAACTGCTCATAAAATTTCCACTCATAGAGTTCAGATTGACCAAGGT
The DNA here is from genome assembly GCA_900551505.1 of uncultured Ruminococcus sp. Classification (GTDB taxonomy): domain Bacteria; phylum Bacillota; class Clostridia; order Oscillospirales; family Ruminococcaceae; genus UBA5884. The sequence continues at coordinate 1,046 of URWK01000071.1, forward strand.
TTTCCTTATGTTCGTCAATCCATACATCAAGCAGTTGCGAATAAAATTTTTCATTTTCAGTATAGCAGACCAAATCAAGAATCTGTTCAAGCGATGGACTTTTCCTTAAATTTCTGATTGCTTCCAGAAGTTCTGAACAATCGTCATCAATTTCAAAGTATGTATCGAAATTGGTTTCCTTTGCCTTTTTCAGAAGGGGACTTTCCTTGTCATAATCCCACAGCAGTCCTGCAAGGATTCTTAAACTATTTGAACAGCCCCACGCCATATAACAATATCTCATTTCTGCAAGAAGTGCCGTTTCAATGAGTTTTTTGTGATGGTCATCATGAACATCTGAAAAGAGAAGTGCAATTACGGCTTCCGTGCGGTAAGAATAATTTTTATCATTGTCGGAATACTTGTGCATGGTGCAACTGATAACCGACAAATCGGCATTTTCTTCAAGTAAAGGTGTGGTTTTAAGTTTTACATATTCAAGAAAAGAATTAAAAATTTTCTGCCATTCCATATCTATCAACCTTCCTTTTTGTTGTTATTGTCGCCTTTGAAAAGCTTGATTATTTTAAATACAAACACCTGAGAAGAAACCACGATAGCAAGTATTGCGAGCCACTTTATAATTTCTCCTGTCTGGGTGGCATTGTTTTTATTGTTTTCCTTATTGGTCTGAGTTGTTGAGGAACTGTTTTTGTTTTTTGAATCTGAACTTTCGGAAGCAGAATTTTTTGAACTGTTTGAGGCAGAACTGCCTGAAACAGAGTTTGACGAACTGTTTGAAGAATCTGAAACAGTGTTTGCAGACTTTGAAACGGGGTTTTTAGTCAGAAAACCTGTTACCCATGCAAGAGGGCTGTTCCAGTTTATAGTACATTCATTCGTTGACCAGGATTCGATATTGTCCATGTAGCAAAGTTGAGGGGCTTTTTCGCCGAGTTTCCAGCCCGAACCTTTTACCCAAGGGTCTTGAAGTCCCGAATTAGGTCCGCCCACAAGTATTCCGGCAGGGGCAAGCGGAAAATTGCTGTCAACCTGATTTGCAAAAAATCTGTGGTGCGGATAAGTTGCGGAATGTGTGCCGTATCCTGTAACATAAGAGTAGTCAACGGGGTTTCTTCCCATTATGTAATCCATCGCTTCCGTCACGCCGTCATAATATTTCCCGTCACCGCTTAAATCATAGGCATAAGCCATAACTATTGCGGAATTTACGACCATGGAATTTGAACCCCATGGATAACCTTGCAAATCAATAAACTTGTTTACGGTAGATTGCTTTATAGGAACTCCGTAACCTTGCGAATCTTCGAGGTTTAAATAAAAGTCGCCTGCGTCTGTTATGTTTTCGGTAACTTTTTCAATATCTTTTTTGTCAAGGTTTCCTTTCACAAGTGCGAGTGATAAAGTGCCAAGTCCTGCGGTACTTCCCCAGTCGAAACTTGCAACAGTGTCCACGTTTTCACCGCCCGAAAGCTTTGTGGGCATGGTAAGGAAGTATTCCGAATTTTTCATGTCATCATAATATTGCTGTTCGCCTGTCGCAAGGTAAAGTTCACACGCAGCCCAGTAAAATTCATCGTCCGCATTGTCATCACCGTAAGCCCCACCGCCTATGGCTTCATCGAGAGGGGCGAAACGGTCAGGGTGAGCCTTTGCGGCTTCATAAGTCTTTTTAGCGGCTTCAAGGCACTTTTCCGCAAATTCGCTGTCGAGGTCTTTCCATACTCTGTAAGCTTGTGCGGCAGTTGCGGAAACGTTAAGAGTAGCGGTTGTTGTAGGAGGCTTTATAATACGTTCTTTCGGGTCATCGGCAGGAGCGACAGCCAGCCCCGTCCAAGTTACATCATGAACCTTGTGGTGAACCATTCCGGCAAGCTCTTTTCCGTCAGGCACAATCATTTTTAGCATAAATTCCATTTCATAACGTGCTTCATCGAGAATATCGGGATAACCGTTATTACTTTCCGGAATGTTCATATAACCGTCTTTCACGGAATCATTATCAGCACCGTCAACGTAAAGGCTTCTTTCATACTGGTTTTGCATAGTCCAGACGGAAATACCGCCATTGACAACGTATTTTCCGTGGTCGCCGGCATCATACCAGCCGCCCGTTACATCAAGTGAATAGCTGTCATTGTAATCCCATGACGAACCCGTATTGACAATTTCGGTCTGTACATTGTCAGGGTTATGACCTGCACTTCTTGCGTACTGCTGTTCTTCGCAATAGGGCATGGTAATGTCAATACCGCTTCTGTTGTGGTAGAAATATTTGAGAGAATCATAAAGCATATTGTTATAAAGGTCAGAGCCTATCTGAAATTCACGGCTTTCGGAATTTCCGCACACAAGCTTGTAAGTTCCTTCATCGCTGAAATCTGAGAAATCAATTATGTGAACATTGTCGTCCGAATCTTCATCATAACCTTTCGGGGAAGTCCTTCCGCTGTAAACTTCATTTCCCGAACTGTCGACTAACTGAAAATCAAGCGAATTTGTATCGTCCGAAACAAGTGTTGCTTTCTTTTCACGGTCTGCGAAATATCCGAGCTGATTTGTGAGAATATCGGCTCTCTGCCATTCCTGTTCTTTTTCGGGGGCGGTATACTGGTCATCGGTAAGTGACATATTGTCGAATTCAAAAACAGTGCCTTCGGGAACGCTGTCACCGCCGATATGGAAAGCCCATTCAACAGTTTCACTGCTTCTCGTGGCGGTAAAGCTTCCTTCAACGGTTACAGCCTGATTAGCCTTGAGCGGTTTCAAGTCCCAGTAATTATTGTATTGGGAACTGTCTGGTTCTCCGTGCCAGTCCTCGAAGTAAGGTTCGCTCATATCGCCGATTTTTGTATAGTAGGTACAATCTTTGCTTGCCTTTATAGTATATTTTACCTTATAAGTGTGACCTTGCTGAACTGCAAGCCCTCTGTGACGGAACTGACAATCCCATCTGTCTTCACCGCCCCTTGAAGCTCCGCCCGGATTGTTTATTGTAATTCTGTAAACGCCGTCAGTGATTTCAAAGTCCAAATCTGCCGGAAGCGTTTCGCAAGTGTGCCACGGAAGACCTACGCCATCATCAAAATCAGTCTGACCAAGCAACTGGTCTGCTGAAACTTCGAGGTACTGAGCAGGCAACGGGGCAACGGCTATTAACAGAGAAGCTGTGCAGGCTATAATAGTTTTAAAAAATTTTTTCAGCATTTTTTCCTCCGTATCTCTCAAAGAAAATCCGCCTGCAAGTTGTACAGACGGAAATTTCCATATGTTTATTCTGATTTATTACTGTGCGATAATCTGAGCAAGTGCGAAAAGGTCTGAAATATTTGTTTTTCCGTCATCGTTCATATCAGCAGAAGAAAGCTGAGAACTGTTGAGGTCAGTAATATTAGCGATATACTGAGCCAGAAGAAAGAGGTCAGCAATATTCACCTTGCCATCTCCGTTAATATCACCCTTACCGGAAGGATTTGAAGAAGAAGTTGTAGTATTGCTTGTTGTTTCGCCTGTACTTACGGAAGTAGTTATTTCAGTCTGAGAAGTTTCTGTTGTGGTAGTAGTGGTTGCTTCGGTAGTTGTAGTGGTAGTTGTTGTAACGTCGGAATCATCAGGCTTTGTGCCGTCCGGTTCTACGCCGTAAATGAGCTTGTCGCCATCGTACATTGTAATCTTGTCTGTAATTGAAAGCTGATTGTCTTTCTGAAGTCCGTCATAAGAATAGTCATTTTCAGGATTCCAGAAGTTTGTGCCGTCCGGTACTGAAATTCTGAACTGAATTTCTGCCTGATGTTGTTCCTGACCGATAGGAGCAACAACAGAGCCGTCCGGATAAGAAATCTTTACATAGTAGATATTGTCTTTGTACTGTATAGGTTCAGAAATTTCTGTATCTGACCATTCATCATAACCTTTCTTTACAACGACATCGGAAACGTCATAACCTGCATCGAATACTTCACTGAGGTCGAAATAGTAGTTGTATGAAAGGTCTTTGATAACTCTTGCAGGCCATGCGGAGTGGTTTGTGGCAAGAGCCTTTACTTCGGTGAAGTTGTTGCTTGCCTGATTTATGCAGGCTTCCATGTAAAATTCAGGGCCGTCCGGAGTTTCTTTTTCAGGGAAGTTTTCAAGTGTCTTTCCGCCGTACTTTGAAACCATGTTACAAAGCATAGCCGTATAACCTGCGTTGTAGTCTGTTGCAACTTCGTTATTTGTGAAGTTGTTTATATCGTCCTGATAACTGCCGTCCTGTGAAGGACCTCCGACCAATGCACCATAAAGTACATGACGGTGATTTTCAGGAGTTTTGCCATTGTCGTCAAGCCATGGGCCGTGTGAAGTACGGTGGTGTGGGTGCTGTGGAGCGTTTTCTCCGAAGCCTACAACGTAACTGCTTTCTCTCGGGTTGTCGCCGAGGCAGTAATTAATTTGTGTTTCCGCAAAGTCTGTGTAACGCTTTTTAAGTGCTGCGTCATCAATATAGTCTGCCCATACTGATGCAAGGAAAGCGGTATTGCAGGCATATCTCAGACAGCCCCATTGGTCAAGCCATTTCAGACCGCCGTCAATTTCCTTTACCTGTTTTCCGCCGTAACCTACAGTCCAGTAATCGAGGTGTTTCTGAACCTGCTGAATATAGGTCGGGTCGCCGGTATTTCTTGCATAGAGAAGCATAGCACCTTGCATAGTGTCGTCCCAGCAGAATGACCAGGTGTATTTAAGTTCTGTTGACTGGTTTTCTCTGCCGAGGTTAGGTATGTAAGAAGTTGCCTTATCGAGATAGTCCTTATTGCCTGTAGCGATGTAAAGCCAGTTTGCAGAATAGAAAAGTTCGTCCCAGAATCCGCTCCAGGAATCATAGAAACCTGCTGCTTCCTTGTAATCTTCGTCACTTCTTGTAGTGTCGGCGATTTTAAAGAGGTTTTCAGCGTGTTCAAGGTAGGTTTCATATTTCGGGTTATCTTTTCCGAGGGCTGCCGCACCTGCTGCGAGAGCTGCCGCCATTTCAGCAGTAACACAGGAAGCCTTACAGGTGTAATAAGGTCTTTCCATTTCGAGTTCAACGAGTTCAGCACAACCCCACCACTTGTGGTCAGCCGCACCGTTTCCTATTTGGTAAACAACTTTGTCACCGAGGTCACATTTTGCGAGGTAGTCGAGTACAAATTCAAGGTTGTTTCTGTAAATTTCGCCCTGACCTACCGCATCAATTCCGTCAGCATATTCATAAAGTCCCCAAGCCATTACAGATGCTGAAAATGCCATAGGAAGATTGAACTTTACATGGTCGCCTGCATCATACCAACCGCCTTGAATAAAGTCGTGCATGGTTGAATCGGCTCTCCACTGAACTCTGTTCCAGGACGGGAGAGGGCCTGCCTGCTGACATTCATAGAAATAGAGAGATTTCTGGAGAGCTTCGGCATAATTGAATTTTGCATCTGTCTGTTCAGCAGATGCGGTAACGGAATTGTCAGTGTCGAGTATCGGCAGAACAGCCGGTGAAGACTGCACCAAAGCTCCGACAGCCATTACAGAAGCGAGAAAAGAACAAATAATACGTTTTTTCATTTTTTAAAAAGAATCCTCCTTATTAATAGTTGCATAACATTGCGATTTTATATAATCGGCAAAAACAAAACATTCATCAATGTTTTTTTGTTTATTATATCACAAGATTTTAAGATTGTCCAGTGAAATTAATAAGTATGTTTGCTTGACATACAGAAAGAAGTTAAGATATAATAATCGTTAAAGGGAAGTTTCTGGGGGGGGGGCGCGGCCCCCCCCCCCGCCCCGGCGCCTCCAAAAAAAAAACACAGACGAAGATATATATGACT
>URWK01000072.1 GCA_900551505.1 uncultured Ruminococcus sp.
AACTTGACTATTTTGACAATATGCTTTCTGTTTATACTCAATTGAATGTGGATTCCGAATATTCATCATTTATAAGGGATTTCGCAACTATCATGGTAGGCGGTCAGCAAAACAAATCAGCTTCAAAAGGTTATACTTCACCTATTGACGCTATTATGACCGATGAAGTTCAGACAACCGAACAGTCTGAAAATTATGACTGGTATGAAGACAGCGAAGCACAAAGTTACGAAGACTATTATCAGGAAAATGCTTTTAACGGCGAAAGCCTTGAAGTTATACAGGACGGCGATAAGTTTATACTTCCGGTAAGCGATGAACAATGGGATATGATTTCACAAATTAACTGTCAGGTTTACTATGATGACGGAGAAGGTTATATTGATTTCGGTTATGACAATATATACGAATCTGATGAAGACGGCAATCTTATAATGGATTTTGACGGTTATTGGGCAGGCATAAATGGTCAGACCGTTCCGTTCTATTCAATCAGTGAAGAAAAAATCAGTGATGACAAATGGAAATCTTACGGTTATTCACCTGCAACCCTGAATGATGAAACGGATATTGAAATCATCATTGCATGGGACAATGAAAACCCTGAAGGATATATTGCGGGTTACAGATATGCATACGGAGAAACTTCACTTTCCGCAAAGGGTTTAATGCAGTTTAAAGAGGGCGACAAAATAGACTTCTATTGTGATTACTATGAATATGACGGAAGTTACAATGACGAATATTATATCGGTGAAACGCTTACGGTCGGCAAGGACGGCTTAAAGGTCGATTACATAGGAATGTACGGCACATTTGTATTTACATATATGATTACGGACATTTACGGAAACAATTTCTGGACGGAAGCACTTGAAGTGACTTTTGATAATCAATAATTTCAACCTGTAACCTGAGAAATTATATATTCAAGCTGTTTGTCCGAAAACCTTACAGGCACTCCCTGAAACTTAGCTTCCTGCTTAACTCTTTTTATTATAGCAGGCATATCGTCTTTCCTGAAGTCCGGAATTTTGTCGGGAATTTCAAAAGCTTGATTAAGGTTTATTATCTCGCTTATGAATGCATCTGCAAGTACTTTTTCATGTTCTTTCGGCTGACCTATTCCACATTCAACACTCAGTTCTGCAAGAAGTTTCGTTACCCGGTCATCTGACATTGACGCATAAAGCACATACGGAAGAATCATTGATACCGCATCACCATGCCTTAGTCCGTAGAACTCCCCTATTCTGTGACCGATTGCATGGGCATACCCAAGCCCGTTTCTTGCGATTGCAACACCTGCTTCAAAAGAACCTTCAAGCATTTTTTGCCTTGCGTTAAGGTCGTGAGGATTTTTGCAGACTTTTGAGATATTATTGTATACAGTTTTGCAAGCCTTTCTTGCGGTCTGCTTGTGTTTAGGAAACTTTTCGGAAAATTTGCTTATGTAAGCCTCTATCGAATGTGTGAGAGCATCCATTCCCGAAGAAGCCGTATAATGCATTGGCAAAGTTTCTGTGAATTTTGCGTCCAGAACTGTAACACATGGGATAAACTTATCAGAAATCAAGGCGGTTTTCTTATTGGCTTCATTATCCGTAACTACCGAATAAATTGTGATTTCCGAACCTGTTCCGGCAGTGGTGGGAACTGCATATATCGGCAGAGAATTATTAAGCGGTTTGAGTGCCGTAAGAAATGAAGACATCTTTTTAAGACTTACTGACGGATTTGTTACTCTGAGTCCCACAGCCTTTGCAGAATCGAGAATTGCTCCGCCACCTATCGCAATAATACCATCACAATTGTTTGTTATACAGAGATTTACAATATTCTCAACTGTATCGTAATCGGGTTCATGCGAAACATCGGTATTAAGCAGATAAGTTATTCCAGCTTTGTCAAGCTGTTCAAAAAGTTTATCCGTAAGGTTGTTTTGTATTACCGACTTACTGACGATAATTAAAAGCTTGCTGACGTTATCTCTTTTTATATATCCGCAGAGTTTTTCAGAACTTCCGATACCTGTAATTTTTATGGTTTTCGGCACATCGAGAGAAGCGAAAAATCTAAGTCCGATTTTTTCGGCGAAACTATATTTTATTTTGTATTCCAAACCTTTCACCCTTTCAGTTTATATTATTCCGATTATATCACAAAATTCTGACAAACGCAATTAAAGATGTCAACAATAAGCAAACTCCATAACATAAAAGAATACATTTTAAGTCTATAAAAAGAGCAGTCAGACGGATAAAATATCTTTCTGACTACTCTTTTTAAAATTTATAACATCAATCTTTTTTCTGCATACGTATGATTGAATTTTTAGGGAAAGTGTATTCGCAAGGCAAAATAAGTTTCATGGTAGCCTTGTTTGCGGTTTCAATCTCTGTTCCGTTTTCGTCAAGTATTGTATCAAGTGTTACAGTAACAGGTGGTTGCTGTGGTGCGAGGATTTCAACGGTATCTCCCTTGAAGAAACGGTTTCTCTGAGTGGCATAGATTTTTCCGTCTTTACATTCATCGACTATCGCAACAACATCATATTCCCGTATATAGCCGCTGGTTTCATAATACTGGCTTTCTTTCGGGTGTCCGAAAAAGAATCCCGTACAATATTTTCTGTGACTGACCTTGAATACTTCGTCCTTTACCCACTGCGGTAATTCAAAGTGTTCGGGGTCTTTTCTGTATATGTCAACAGCCATTCTGTAAGCGTTTGTAACTACGGAAGTATAATAAGCAGACTTGGCACGGCCTTCAATTTTCAGGCTCATAACGCCTGCTTCCGCAACCTTGTCAATGAAATCTATCATACAAAGGTCTTTTGAATTGAGGATATATGTTCCCTGCTCATCTTCTACAATGGGATAAAATTCATCTGTGCGTTTTTCTTCCATAAGGCTGTATTTCCATCTGCAAGGCTGGGCACACGCTCCCCTGTTTGCGTCACGGTTTACAAGATAACTTGAAAGCAGACAGCGACCCGAAAACGATACACACATCGCACCGTGTACGAAAGCTTCAATATCAAGTTCCTTAGGTGTCTTCGCTCTGATTTCCGCAATCTCATCAAGTGAAAGTTCTCTTGCAAGGACTACCCTTTTTGCTCCCATGTTGTAGAGTTCATTCGCTGTAACATAGTTGACAATACCGGTCTGTGTTGACATATGAATTTCCATATCCGGAGCGAATTTTTTTATAAGTGACAGAAGCCCGAGGTCTGCCACAATTAATGCGTCAACCTTGCAGGCAACGGCATTTTCAATAAATTCCTGAAAGAAAGGTATTTCATTGTTCCTCGGAAGTGTATTGCAGGTAAGATATACTTTTACGCCTTTTTTGTGTGCAAGCTCTACGGAATTTTTCATTTCCCCGAAAGAAAAATTCCCTGCTCCCGCTCTCATTCCGAAAGTCTTTCCGCCTATATATATAGCGTCTGCACCGTAATCGAGGGCTGAATTGAAACGTTCCGTGTCGCCTGCCGGTGCGAGAACTTCAAGTTTGTTCAAATCTTCAACGCTTATACTCAATTTTGCGTTCACTCCATTCTGTAATATTTCAATATTTTAAAATATGAAAGGGGGCAGAAATTACCCCCTCTCCGTTAATAAGAAGTCATTATTTAAGCCCTGCTTTTACAAGGTTCTCATTATGTTCTTCGTTTGTGGTTGCGTAATATACTTCCTTCGTGTCGATGTTAGCACAGAAGAAGTAGTAATTTGTGTCAGCCGGATAAAGTGCCGCTTCAATAGCTTCAATTCCCGGATTGCAGATTGCTCCCGGCGGAAGTCCTGCTCCTGTATAAGTGTTGTATGCGTCATTCATCGCCTGAGATTCAATATCAATATTCGGTGTAATGACATCTTCAACATACTTTCTTGTAGGGTCAGACTGGAGTAACGGGAACTGTGCAGGATTGTTAAGTCTGTTATGGAATACGGAAGAAATCATTTTCATCTGTTCAGGTGTGGCAGATTCAGCCTGAATAATAGATGCAAGTGTTATTACTTCGTCAAGTGTCATGTTAAGTTCTGAAAGTCTGGTGTAATATTCAGGCTTGAATTTCTTGTTGAAGTTATCATATATCTTTCTGCTTACAACTTCAGGGTCTTCATTAAGATAGAATTCATATGTATCCGGGAACAGATAGCCTTCCATCTTATAGAATTTCAGATTACTTGTTTCTGTAGGCAGATACTTTTCAAAGTCATATCCGAGGTTTCCTGCATTGAAGAAGAATATAAATTGTTCACGACTGCATACGCCGGCTTCTTCAAGTTTTCTTCCCGCATCAATAAGTGTAATGCCTTCAGGGAACATAACTGTTGTGTGTTCACGCTGAATGCTTTCCGGAACTGTCGTAAGTTCGTCAATCATTGATGCATAACCCATGCTTGGGCTAATCTGGTGCTGACCGACAACATACTTTGAATCTGAATTCTGTAAGCGTGAAACGAGTTTGAAGGCAATAGGAACATTGATAAGTCCTTGTTTTTTAAGGTTCTCCGCAATGTCATCAACTGTCTGACCTTCTTCGATTTCAAAGATATATGTTGACTGGCTCTTGTCGATACCCATAAGGTCTTTACCGACAGTGATTACCGTAACGGCAAGTATTACTGAAATGCCGAGAATAAGAGTTGTGAGAACAAGACCGCCTGCAAGTCCGTTACTTCTGCGTCTTCTTCTCTTTTTCTTCTTTTTCTTTTTGGGGACGGGCTTTACTTCCGGTTCTTCGTCTTCTTCATATACTGAAATTATTTCGTCTTCGTCATTTTGGGCAGATTCATCGGAAGTATCGGCACTATCAACTTCGCCCTTATCGTACCTCTCCATAAATTCCTTGAAAGGTTCATCAATAACAGGTGCTTCATAAGGAATTGAAGTTTCCTGCTGTTGTGGCTGAATATCTTCCTTAACCGACTGTTTTTCTTGTATCGGAGGTTCCTCCTTGATTATCGGTTGAACTTCCTTTACAACGGGAATTTCGGGAAGTTCATTATTTTCAGGTATTACAGGGGTATCGTCTTCTTCATCATCGCTTCCTGATACTGAGAATGAAAGTTTACTTGCACTTGCAATACTGCTTTCCGAACTGTAAAGACCTTTCGGATTATTAATTTCAGGTTTCTTTTCTGCTTTCTTTTTCTTTTTTGAAGCCGGAGCAGGTTCTGAAGGTTTAACTTCAGGCTGAGGTTTTTCCTGCTCGGGTTCAGGCGGAAGTTCTGTGGCTTCAACTTTCTGTTGTTCAGGCTCTTTGATGTCGGTATCCTGCGTTTTTTTCTTGGATTTTTTCTTTCCGAAAAGCCCGAAGAATCCGCCTTTTTCCTTTATCTCGACATCAATATCCCTGGATTTTTTTCTTTCCTTTTTGTCAATGGGAGCTTCTTCTATGTTACCGTTTATTATATCGTCAAGAGTCTTTCCTGCGTCTTCGTATATCAGAACATCAATATCATCAGGGATTTCGGCAGGGTCAATATTCTTTTCCGTCTGTTCTTCAATGTCCTTTTGTTCCTGTGGTGTATTATCTTTATTTTTTGCCATGCTCTACCTCCAAAAGTTTCTTTTCAGTCATTACCCAATCAACTTTCCGGTCATAACTGTCTGTCGGGACTTTTCCGCACATAAGATAATCATAGCAGCAACCTATTGTTACTGCATTCTCAAGCTTTGCAAGAAATCTGTCATAATACCCGCCACCAAAACCAAGCCTGTAACCTTCACTGTCAAATGTCATTGCCGGAACTATACAAAGCGTATCTCTTTTGTCAAAGCGTTCTGCTGTCCATTTTCTGCATTTTTCAGACGGTTCTTTTATGCTCCTGTAAACTTCTGACGGAACGATTTCGCTCATTGAATTAATCCTGTAGAATACCATTTCCCTTGTTTCCGGAATACATTTCGGGGAAAGTACGGGCTTGCCGTCTTCCCATGCCTTTCTTATTACCGGAAAAATATTGTTCTCCATGGGAGCGGGAATGTATACAAGCAGGATTTCCGCATCTTTATAAAGACTGCTGTTTATAATCTTGTGACATATGGCACTGTCAAAAATTGATTTTCTGCTGTCGTTTATAAACTCCGTGCGTTTCTTTGAAATTTCTCTGCGAAGCTCTTTTTTTTCTTCATCAACAGTTTTTATCTTGCACATAACATTTTCTTTTTAAGGCTCTTTGCGGTTTCCTTTGAAGTAAGTGTTTCAACGAGTGTAACGGCAAATTCAAGAGCTACTCCCGCACCTCTTGCGGTAATGAACTTGTCAGATACAACAACAGGAAGATTTGTGATTTTCGCACCGGTAAGCTGGCTTTCAAAGCCTTCAAAACAAGTAGCTTTCTGACCTTCGAGAAGTCCTCTTTTTCCGAGAATTGAAGGAGCTGCACAGATAGCACCTATATATTTACCCCTCTCAACGCAGAAGTCAATAGCCTTGTGAACTGCTTCGGAATTGTCAAGGTTCAGTGTTCCCGGCATACCTCCCGGAAGAACGATAAGGTCAACGTATTTGTCAAGAATAACTTCATCTTCTGTAATGTCAGTCTTTACGGTAATTCCGTGTGAGCTTGTAATTTCCTTACCGCCGACACCGACAGTCTGGACTTCAAGCTTCGCTCTCCTGAGGCAGTCAACAGGCACGATTGCCTCCATATCTTCAAAACCATTTG
>URWK01000073.1 GCA_900551505.1 uncultured Ruminococcus sp.
TAAATTAAAAAAATATTTTTAATATATTTTTTTTTCTTTTATTATTTTTTTTATTTTTTTTTTTTTTTTTTTTTTTTTTGGGGGGGGGGGGGGGGGGGGGGGGGGGGGGGCCCCCCCCCCCCACATTTTTCTATGGCTTAAAGGTTCTCTCCGTTAAATTCGGTTATGTATTGTGCGGAGTTGCTTTCCGTGGTACTTTTTGAAGGTTTGATTTTCGGGTAAACGAAAAGTGCCACACCTGCAATTACCAACAGCACAATTATCGTTATGATTGTCTTCACAAGCTTCTGTTTTTTAGCTTCTTCCGCTTTCTGTTCCATCATCAATTGACGCTGAACTTCTGCCATTCTTCTCTTGTCAGCCTCTGTAGTTTCTTTTCTCGGAACAGGCGGAGGTGTTACGGGTTCGCTAAAATCTGTAGCAGGTTTTTTCTTAGGCGGAACTTTTGCCTGATTAGTGGTAGGCTTAGACGGTTCGGGTATGAAATCGGGTTTCTTACCGTCAAGTTCAGGTGCTTCTATTCCTTCAAGCGTGTGTCTTGGTCTGTTGCTGTCGTCATATTCTGTGTTGTCAAGTTCAGGAGCTTCCACACCTTCAAGTGAATGTTTAGTTCTGTTACTGTCATCATATTCCGTATCTTCCTCAAGCTGTGCAGCTTTTACGCCTTCAAGCGAATGTTTCATTCTGTTACTGTCGTCATATTCTGTATCTTCTTCAAGCTGTGCAGCTTCTATACCCTCAAGTCTGTTTTTCTTCTTCAAAGTATCACCTCATTTAATTATTGCTTTTTGTCTTTTTGCGTGATTTCCCGCCGAAGTCAAGGCTTACCGTAAATATCTTGTCTGATGCGAAAAGCCTTGTCGCAAGTAACATACAGCCCGCAAAAAATACAAACTGATATGCAAAACCTGCCCAAAATTCTCCCATATTGTTGAATAAAATGTTCTTTGTTGCATTGAATGTGTGTGTAAAAGGTATTATCCACATGAATATTTTAAGCAGTATCGGTAATTTCGAAACATCGGAGAACATCGACACAAGGTAAGGTATCATTGCCATAAGCATTACCGGAGTTATTACCGTCTGTGCGGCTTTCGGGTCATTTACAAGCACACCGAGCATAAGGGAAATTGAAAGGGCAATCAGTATTGTCATGAACATCTGCATTCCAAGCAACACATAATCACCTGCACTCATTTGCAGTCCTAATTCCTGCATTGCCGATGAAATTGTGTTTGTCTGTTCAACGGCACTTCCCAGCGTATCGGGCGAAATTCCCGTGCCTGTCATCATCTTGCCCATGTAAGAGCTGAATCCGAACATATACACAACGGCATTTATTATTGCCATTATCGCCGCCGCAAGCATCTTCGCTCCAAGTACCGACATTCTGGAAACAGGTGCGGAAAGCAGTGTTTCAAGTGTCTTGTCAATCTTTTCTGTGGAAATTGCGGAAACTATCATCTGTGCCGCAAAGATAACCATTATAAAGACCACAAGCGGTACTATAACTCCCTGTGACGTTGCCATACCTACAAGTGTTTCAGAATCTACTTCCGCCGACTTTTCGCCGACAACCGTTATAGACTTTACAGTTACAGGATTTTTTACTTTTTCTATATCCTTTTCATTAACGCCGTATTTCTGTTCAAGCAGGATATTGCAAGCCGTATTTTTCAGGCTGGAAACAATATTCTCCGACATTGTGCCGGAAATCGTTGATGATATTGAAATACTTTTCAGGTGGTTCACAAGTTCAATATCCGTTGCGTCATTATCATCAAAAGCCTTTTCCGTAAACCCTTCCGGAATTATTATGACGCTTTCCGCACCGAGATTATTTATAAGTTCCTGATATGTCTGTCCGTTAAGCTCCGTTTCATGAAGTGTCACATTCTCCATTTTGCTTACCTTATCAATGATTTCCCTTGTAAAATCCGTCTTGTCCTCGTCACATATATAAGCTTCCTGCTCTCCCGAAACAGCTTCGTCCATCACAGACCCCATAAAGTTTCCCATCATCATAAGCATGACTACCGAAATCACAAGCCCTATTATCATCTGCGGATTTATAAGTTCCCTGAGTTCCTTTACGAGAAGATTAGCGAATTTCATCTGAAATCACCACCCTTTCAAATACTTCCTCAAGATTATCCGCTTCATACCGCTTTTTAAGCTCCTCCGTAGTACCTGTTACCATAAGGTTTCCGTGTGATATTATGCCTACCCTGTCCGAAACATACTCGATTTCAAGCATATTGTGCGAACTCAGCAGAAAAGAAGTTTTGTTCTCCCTCGCAAGCTGTTTTATTGTCTTTCTGATTTCGAGGGCGTTTATTACGTCAAGTCCGCTTGTCGGTTCGTCAAGTATCGCAAGTTTCGGTTCTGTCATTACCGCCCTCGCAAGCAACAATTTTCTTATCATGCCTCTGCTGTAACTTAAAATCTTATCATTCAGTCTGTCGCCGAGTTTGCAGATGTCAATTGCTCTCTGGACATATTCATTAAGCTTCTTACCGTCCGTTGTGAAAAGTCCTGCCATGAATTTCAGATAGTCGATACCTTTCATACTCTTGTAAGCACCTGCTTCATCAGGTAAATAGGTAATCTGTTCCCTGACTTTTTCGGGATTTTTTCTTACGCTGTAACCGCATACTTCCGCATCTCCTTCGGTAGCCTGAATTAATGTGGCAATCATTCTTATAGTAGTTGTCTTGCCTGCACCGTTCGAGCCGATAAGGGCAAAAATTTCGCCCTCACCGATTTCAAATGACACCTTGTTAACTGCCAGCACCTTTGAATTTGCATACTGTTTTGTCAAATCTGTCACTTTGAGAATGTCTGACATTTTGTATGTCCCCCTTTTGTTAATTTTTTATTCAAGCCCTTTAAGAGCCTGTAATTCTTCCTTGTTCACATGAATATGAGCGTCCTTTATCACTGTCACTTCGCTTTTATCTATGGTTGTTATCATATCGCTGTCCTTGTCGGGCTTAATTTTGAGTTTTCCTGTAAGCAGATTTACCTCAACTACAGTTCCCTTCTGATTCCCAAACTTTACATATGCTCCGACTTTCGGGGTAACTTTCAGTAGTTCCTCATAACTTTGCTGTTCATTTTTCAGACAGCACATGAGCCTTCCGCAAGTTCCCGAAATCTTTGACGGGTTCAGTGACAAGCCTTGTTCTTTCGCCATCTTTATCGAAACAGGCTGAAACTCTCCGAGGAAACCTTTGCAGCAGAATTCCCTTCCGCAAATTCCTATTCCGCCGAGAATTTTCGCTTCATCTCTCACACCTATCTGTCTGAGTTCTATTCTTGTCCTGAAAACTGATGCGAGGTCTTTTACGAGTTCACGGAAATCAACTCTTGTTTCCGCTGTGAAGTAAAATAGCAGTTTATTATTGTCAAATGTACACTCTGCATCTATAAGCTTCATGTTAAGTTTTCTGTGGGCAATCTTTTCTTCACAAATTTTTATTGCTTCCTGCTCCTTAATCCTGTTCTTTCTGACAACTTCCATATCTTCATCGGTTGCCACCCTGATAATTTCTTTCAGCGGAGCAGGCAATGCTTCCTCGGAAATTTCTCTTTTCCCAAGGACTACTTCGCCACACTCAACGCCCCTTGCAGTTTCCGCTATTATATGGTCATTAAGCTTTACATCGAGATTTTTAGGTGAAAAGTAATAAACCTTTCCGCCCTTTTTAAAACGTACTCCTATAATTTCCATCTATATATTTTCCCTTCTTTCAATTGTTTATTATACTCATGATACCCGCCGGAAAATTCGCCGAAACAAGCCTTGCATTCACATTAAGATTAGTTATTTGTGCCTGCTCACATATGAAATCCCGTATCTTTATGCAGGTATCCATATTCATTTCTCTGCTTATCTTCTCTGAACCGCTGTGATAACAGCCTTTCAGCCTGCTAAAATGGTTTTTCAGCACAATCGCATCACGAAAGACTAAATTCAGCATGACAAAGATATCTTGTAAAAAAATTCTGTCATTCTCATGCACCGCAAGAATCCTCATTATCTCGTATTCATCATGTTTCGCTATGCAGTCTGTAAGGTTTCTTACAATTTCAACCGTTTCTCTGAGCTTTCCGCCGTCCGAGAAATATTCTATACACTTGCCGACATTACCGCCGAAACAGTCTGTGGCTTCTTCTGTCTGCTGACTGCTGTAATTCTTCTCACGCAATATCTTTTTACATTCCTCAGTCGTGTATTCTTCCACTCCGAGCGAAATCATTCTTGAAAGCATGGTTTTAAGGAATATATCCTTTGCACTTGCCGTAAAAATGAAATATGCGTAATCCGGCGGTTCTTCGACAAGTTTCAGCAACATATTCTGTGCCTGAATTGTCATATTGTCCGAATCCGTAAAAATATATATCTTGGTGTCGTTGCTTGTGGGAATTATGTGTGCATCCGCCGAAATACGCCTTACCTCATCGACCTGAAAGCCGTTTTTCGTTCCGCTGTGCTGTGCATATATCAAGTCCGGATTATTTTCGCTGAGAATAGTTCTGCATGGTTTGCAATGACCGCAAGCCGTATGTGTTTCGCACATTATCATCATGGCAATCTGTTTCGCAAGCGTCTTTTTGCCCGTTCCTCTTTCTCCGTAAAGCAGAAAAGAATGTGCAAGTTTGTTCCTTGCAAGCATACTTCTTACAGTCTTCACCGCACTGTTTTCTATTATCATAACTTCTCAAACCGTTCTATGTTTGTAACAAAGACCGTTGCACCGCCTACGGAAACTTCCACAGGAAAAGATGCGAAATCTGTTCCCATTGCCGAAGGGGAATTGACTGGCACAAATTCTTTTCTCTTATGGCTTTTTTCTCTGATAATATCTATAGCTTTTTCGACCTTATGGTCATCTGTACAAATCAGAAATGTCGTATTGCCTGCCATCAGGAAACCTCCCGTTGAAGCAAGCTTTGTGGCAAAATATCCTTGTTTTGTAAGTGCAGATGATACTGCATAGGCATCATCATTATTTACAATAGCATAAATAAGTTTCATTTTGTTGTTTACACCTCTATCTTTTTTCGTATACTATTTATTTTACCACATTGACACTCTCAATTCCATAGTTTTTGAAAATATTTATACATTCATGACTAATTACTTCTCCGCATACGGCTATCGGCACGGCAGGCGGACAAGGAACATTTATACTTCCGCAAATTCTGTTTTCGGCGTTCTCAACCGCTGTTTCTTCAAATTCCGCAAGTCCTGCTTCCCGAACAGTCATGGCTTTACGGGGTTCGGGCATATAAAATTCAGGTTCTCTGATTAAGATTCTCGGCATTTTTACACTGTTCAATACTTTCTCCAGCCTTTTAATTTCTCTGTCTGTGCTTAATGGTGAAAACAGCAGTACAACACATTGTCTGTCTGCGTATTCGGGTTCGATGTTGTTATCTCTCAGGATTTTTGCGAGTTCATATCCGTAAAGCCCCGATGAATTGGGTAATATCGTAAGATGTAACGGTTCGCCTGTTTCGTAAGTCTTGAAAAAAATATTTTTTCTCAGTTTCTCAAGCCCGCTTATCACCCTTTTCAAGTCGTTTCTTATATGCTTCTCAATATATTCATTGCAGAGGTCGAGGGAAGCAAGAATAAGATATGAGGGACTTGTCGAGCCGAATAAACCCATTTCCTGCTTAATATTCTTTGCATAAGCCTTGTTCTTCACATGAAGATACGCCGAACCCGTCAGAGCAGGTAACATCTTATGTGCGGAATCACAACACATATCCGCCCCAAGTGCCATAGGGTGATTATTTTCTTCCGTGAACGCAAGACAACAACCGTGTGCATTGTCGACTATCAGAACCGTATTGTTTCGGTGGCAGACTTCCGCAATATTTTTAATGTCGGCGGTCTTTCCGAGATAGTCGGGGGAAGTTATATAAAGACACTTTTTTTCATCGCCCTTTAATTTTTCTTCAAGCCTTTCAATATTTACTTCTCCGGAAAGCAAGCTTCCGTTATACTCCGGAAATATCCATTCCGCTTCTATACCCAGCAACACGCAAGCCGAAATAAACGCCCTGTGAACATTCCTTACCGCAAATATCTTTCTGTTTTCTCTTTTCATCGCTGACAACATAGCTTGTATACAGAGAGTTGAACCTCCTGCCGAAAAAACCGTTCTTTCGGTATTGAAAAGCCTTGTCGTAATTTCTTCACTCTCTCTTATTATTCCGTCCGCCTCAAAAAGGCTGTCCGCATTTTTAATTTCTGTTATATCATATCTGAAAATCTCCGAAAGTTCATTGCCCATATTTTTTCCCTTGTGTCCCGGCATATGAAGCCTTAAACAATTACTCTCCGCATATTTATTCAGAAAGTCATATATCGGTGTCATTCTCTTTACTCCTTCTTTTCAAGTTTCCTGCCCTTTCAGCTTAAATGGTATTCGCTTCGCTCATTCTATTTTCAGTGCGGTTTTTAGGGGTGGCCGCAAAACCCCCCCATAGGGGGGGGGCGCCGGGGGGGGGGGGGGGGGGGCCCCCCCCACACCCCCCACCGGGCAAAAAAAAAAAAA
>URWK01000074.1 GCA_900551505.1 uncultured Ruminococcus sp.
GGTCCCCTTTTTTTTAAATTTTTTTATAACACTTAATTATTTAATCTTTTTTTTCAATCTTTCCGGGGCCCCCCGTGCTTTTGGGGGGGGTGGGCGGGCATTCAGTATATTTACAGGAAAACTTTATTTAATGAAATAAGTTGACACCACGGCGAAAGCGATAATTACCACAAAACCGATAAACAACTTTGGGATAATAACGCTCAGGACATCTAAGATTGATATCCATGTGTCGCTAAGTAATTCATAAAATTTGTCAAGTATCACGTTAAGAATGGCATTCATCACGATTATCGCAAGAACCGTTGCCAGAAACACCAGAACAGCACACAATACAGGATGAGAGGCGAAATGTGTATTTATCATTTCAGAGGCTTTCATAATCAGCGAAACAAGCGAAATATATGTAGCCATATGACCGATTTGAAGTATTGCGGGAAGTATAATCAGCACTATAAATAATGCAATAATTATTATTCTGTACATAGTTCCCGAACCGGAATAGAATTTGTGTATGTTCGTCCAGGCAGGCACGAAAAATTTATAACTAAGCAGGCACATGATATACGCAAGAATATTGTCAAGGAAATATCCGCCGACTTTTTTTGAAAGACCTTCTTCATCATAAAAACCTATGTCAAAAATTTTTTCAATAATGAAGTGAACATATGTAAACATTGCGGAAACAGTTACTATAAACATCACCTGCGAAAGTAAAGAATCACTTATTTTGTTAATGGCGTAGAGAATCATTGTAAGCAGTTCATATATTCCGAAAAACAGAAAATCCGGCGGTAACTCTTCAGCCGAAGCATTCAATTCTTCCGCAACCCACGGAGAATACATATTACTCGCAACATATACGGCAATATACAACAACCCCCCGATGACAATAAGCTTGTGTTCGGAACAGAAATCCCGTATTTTTTCAATCAATTTTCAATCCCCCGATTTTTATTTTTTTACAGAAATAATTATAACACGGCGTATGGAAGTTGTCTATTATTCGTCACGGATTTTTAAGTAAAGAAAATTGTACAGTGAGATATGAAAGAATTTAGTTTAAAGCACTTGCATTTTGCTATATTTTACGATACAATTAATACTTACAGAACAAAAACAGAACAGAAAAGGAGAGAAAATATGGAACTATCATCATTGTATCAATATATTATAAGAGCTTTTGTATTGTTTACCGCATTTCCTGTTCATGAATTCGCTCATGCATGGACAGCGGACAAACTTGGCGACCACACGGCGAGATATGACGGAAGACTTAGCATAAATCCGTTTGCCCATATTGACCCGATAGGTGCGGTATGTATGGTATTGACGGGATTCGGCTGGGCGAAACCTGTGCCGATTAACGCAAATAATTTCAGAAACAGAAAAACGGGTATGGCAATTTCGGCACTTGCAGGGCCTGTTTCAAATCTGCTTATGGCGTATGTTGCGATGATTCTCTACAAGGTATTGTATTATGTTCCTGTTAATTTAAATATTGTGGAGGATGTCCTGATTACGGTAATTTCTTTGAATGTAGGGCTTGCAGTATTTAATCTGCTTCCGATACCCCCGCTTGACGGCTCAAGGATAGCAACATTGTTCCTGCCTGAAAAGGCATATTTCGGGCTTATGAAATATGAAAGATACATTTTTTTAGGGCTGTTTCTCCTGCTTTGGCTCGGCGTGCTTTCAAAGCCTCTTATATTCCTTGAAAACGGTGCGGTAAGTCTGCTTGACAAACTGAGTTACTTTGTAGACCTGATAGCGAAGCATTAAAGAGTTATGGAAAAGATAACATTTAAGCTTGAAGTGTTTGAAGGTCCGCTTGAATTGCTGTTGTATCTGATTTCAAAACATAAGCTTAATATAAACGATATTGAAATAAGCAAACTGCTTGAACAATACCTTGAATATATAGCGGAGTGGACAGCACAGGACCTTGAATTTGCGGGAGAATTTCTTGAGATGGCTGCAAGGCTTATATATATAAAAACCGTTTCGCTGTTACCGTCAGAAGAAAGCAACGAAGCAGAAGAAAATAAAAAAGACCTTGAAGATACATTGATAGAGTATTCATTTTACAAGGAAATAGCCGGAAAGCTTAAAACCGTTTATGTCGGCAATAAAATTTTTGTAAGAGAGCCTCTGAAGCTTGAGAAGAATAAAAAGTATTGTGGTAATCATCAGATTTCGGAGCTTACAGAAGTCTATGGCAAACTTAAAGCACGGAAGATTGTAGCGGAAGAAAACACAGGCAGAAAAAAGCTTGATACGATAGTGAGCGAAAAGCAAATTTCAGTTACCGAAAAAGTAATTTATGTACTTAAAAGGCTCAAAAAATCGGGAACGGTTAATGTAAATGAACTTTATGTAGGGACACGTTCCGCAAAAGTGGCAGTATTTTTAGCAATACTGGAACTTACGAAATCGGGAAGCATAAGAATTTCAGATGACAATGCGGAAATTTACCTTAGCCGTAAAAAAATCTCCCGGAAGTAAAATGCACCGGGGAGGCAGGGGGGGGGGGGGGGGGGGGGGGGGGGGGGGGGGGGGGGGGGGGGGGGGGGGGCGGGGGGGCGGGCGGCCCCCCCCCCCCCCCCCCCCCCCCCCCCGCCCCCCTGAAAAGATATAACGAAAAATTAAAATGGTGGTGAAATGATTGAAAGAAAGATTAGGGTTACTTGAAGCACTGTTATTTGCAGGCGGTGAAGCGGTTGAAAGCAGAAAACTTACAAATGTCATGGGAATAAGTCAAAACCTGCTTTCAAAGCTTGTGGAAGAACTTAATCGGAGGTATGAGGAAAATGATTCTGCTTTAAAGGTATTGAAGCTTGAAAATGCATATCAGCTTACCACGAGAACGGAATACGCCGAAGCAATCGTAAGACTGCTTGAAAGCAAAAGAAATTCGGGGCTTTCGGGTTCTGCTCTGGAAGTTCTTTCAATAGTCGCTTATAACCAGCCCGTGACAAGAAGCATGATTGACCGCATAAGAGGAATTGACAGCAGTAAGGTTATTTCAAACCTTATCGAAAAGGAACTTATAGAGGAAGTCGGAAGGCTTGATGTCGCAGGGCGACCCATGGCTTACGGAACAACCGAAAATTTCTTGCGGTGTTTCGGTTTAAGCTCAATTGATGAATTGCCCGAAAAACCCGATTAAAAAAACCAGGAAAGGAAAGAATAAAAATAATGCTGGATAAAACTTATCTGATACTTGTAATAATAATGATAGTGCTTTTTGTGGGAGCAGTTGCGGGAGTAATGATTTACGACAAGGTTTCAAACAGACCGCAGAAGCTTACGGAAGAAGAAAAAAAGCAAATAGAGGAGCGGCAGCAGAAAGAAGAAGAACAGAAAAAAGTTCAGCAGAAGCAAACTTCAAATGCTGACGCAAAGAAAAAAGCCAAGAAAAAAATTGCTAAGCAGTCAAAGAAGAAAAACCGTTGATTTTTTATAGGGCAGGTGGAAGAATGAAAGCGTTACTTATTATTGCAATAATCATTATAACAGTATCGCTGATTTTGTCCCTGCACATAGTTCTTAATGTAAGTTATATAGGCGAAGAACTCGATTATAATGTGAAATTGCTGGGCATAAAGCTTTATCCACGTCCCCAAAAGAAGAAAAAGGCGAAAAAAAAGAAGCCGCAAAATGTTCAGCAGAAAAAGCCGGTTACAGAAAAGAAGACTGAAAAAAAAGAACCCGGACTTTCCGATAAAATTAGGAAGTTTAAAAAAGAGGCAGAGCCGGTTATACAGCTTGTCAGGAACTCCGGCGAAAGCATAAAATATTTTCTCGGTCATGTTTCTGTTACGGATATTTATGTAAATATAGTTGTGGCTGAAGAAGATGCTTATGAATGTGCGATGACTTACGCAAAAGTCAATATTCTGCTTTATAATATTCTCGGATTCCTCCAGAGCAGAATAAAGGTAAGAAAAAAGTCAGTCAGTACAGATATTCTCTTTAATTCAGACAAAAGCGTATATGACATATCCTTTAAGGCAAAAGTAACTATAGGGACGATAGTTGTAACATTCGTAAAACTGATAATAAATTTCTTGAAAGGAAGTAATGAAAATGAGCGAAAAGCACCCGATAGAAGGACTTATGGGCGTAACAATGGAAAAAATAAAAAACATGGTTGATGTCGATACAATTATAGGAACTCCCGTGACACTTGCGGACGGAACAACAATAATTCCTGTTTCAAAGGTAAGTTTCGGTTTCGGTTCGGGCGGTTCAGACCTGCCGGCAAAGGTTACAAAGGACCTTTTCGGAGGCGGTACGGGAGCAGGCGTTTCAATACAGCCGGTTGCGTTTATCGTGGTCACAAAAGGCGATGTTAAGCTTCTCCAGATGAGCATGAATGCAACTACTTCAAATGCCGTTGTAAACATGATACCGGAAATATTTGATAAGATTTCTGGTATTATGGGTTCGCAGAAAGACGATAAGAATTCAGAGGAATAATTTAAGTGTTCCGACAATATTCATTAATTGATACGGTGTGTGTCAATCAATGAATATTGCGGAGGTTTATATGAAAAAGTTATTCTGCGTTATGGTTTCAGCGGTAATTTTCCTTATAATGATGCCTGTATGCGTTTGCGGTGCGGAAGATGTAAGTGCAGGTTCATGTATACTTATCGAAGCACGGACGGGCGAAATACTCTTTGAGAAAAACGCTTATGAGAAACGTTCAATGGCAAGCACAACGAAGATTATGACAACTCTCTTATGCCTTGAAAGCGGAAATCTTGATGACTGGTTTGTTGTGGATTCTGATGCAATAAAGGTTGAGGGTTCTTCAATGGGACTTGTTGAGGGAGATGTTGTGACTAAGCGAATGTTGTGTTACGGAATGTTACTTCCGTCCGGCAACGATGCCGCAAATGCAACGGCAATAAAAATCGGAGGTTCTTTTGAAAAGTTTGCGGAGATGATGAACGAAAGAGCCAAAGAAATAGGCATGAAAAATACTTTGTTTGTAACGCCGTCAGGGCTTGAAGGGACAGGACACGGCTCAACGGCTTATGATATGGCATTGCTGGCGAGGGAAGCACTCAGAAATCCTGATTTCAGGGAAATATGCAGTCAGAAGACCGCAGAAGTTGAGTTCGGGAATCCGCCTTACAGAAGATGGCTTAAAAATACAAACAAGCTTTTAAGTTACTGTTCGGGTACAATCGGAGTAAAGACGGGTTTCACGGACGAGGCGGGAAGATGTCTTGTTTCAGCGTGTGAAAGAGATGGGATAACATTGATTTGTGTAACGCTTAATGACCCGAACGACTGGGCAGACCATTCAAAACTTTATGACTACGGATTTTCGGTGCTTACAGAAACAAGCCTTGATACAGTATTTAAGAATGTTGCCGTAAACGTGGCAGGCGGAACGGAAGACACCGTAACGGCAGGCATAAAGGAAACCATAACAGTCGGCACTAAGACCGCATCGGCAGAGGGAATTACCGCAAAGGCTGTAATTCCGCCGTTCGTGTATGCTCCCGTGGTTGCAGGCGAAGAAATCGGAACAGTTGAATATTATACGGCTGACGGTATGTACATAGATTCCGTTCCGGTCTATGCGGAAAGAAGCATAGGCGAAAAGACAATTGAAATCAGGCAGGATAATATTTTTGAGAAGATACTGAAGAAGTTTAAGAAATGATATACAGAGGGGATTTTTAAATATATGGAGAAAATAAGAGTACAGAAGATGATAGCCGATTGCGGTTATTGTTCGAGAAGAAAGGCAGAGGAACTCATTTCCGAAAAAAGAGTAAAGGTGAACGGAAGACCTGTGAAACTTGGTGACAAGGTGGGTTTCAAAGATGTTATACAGATTGATGGCGAACGCCTCTATATTCCAAAAAAGAAGAATAAAATATATCTTATGCTCAATAAGCCCCGTGGATATGTTACAACTGTTTCTGACGAACTTGACAGAAAGAGCGTAATGGATTTGCTTGAGGGCGTGGAAGAAAGAGTTTATCCTGTCGGAAGACTTGACAGAAATTCGGAAGGTTTGCTGCTTTTCACTAATGACGGAGAATTTGCGAATAATATCATGCACCCGAGCAGACATATTTCAAAGACTTACAGAGTTACGGTAAGACCTGACATAAATGATGACCAGCTTGTGAAACTCTCGAACGGCGTAGAGATTGACGGCAAGAAAACACTTCCTGCCACTATAAACGTACTCAGCAAAGAGCCTAACAGAGTTGTAATGCTCGTTACCATCAAGGAGGGCAGAAACCGCCAGATAAGAAAAATGTGCGAAGCGGTAGGACTTGAGGTGGCAAGGCTCAGAAGAATAAGTATAGGACCTCTTAAACTCGGAATGTTAAAGCCGGGAGCTTTCAGAGAACTTACAGCGGAAGAACTCAGGGCTATCAGAAACGCCATAGGTAAAGAAGACTGATAGCTTTTTCGGGGGGGGGGGCGCGCACAACAGGGGGGGGGGGGGCCCACAGATAAAGGGGGGGCGCACTCTGTTTTTGTGCGTAAAAAAAAAAAAAATTTTTTTTTTTTTTTTAAAATT
>URWK01000075.1 GCA_900551505.1 uncultured Ruminococcus sp.
CGCCTGTATGCGATATATGTGTAATAGGCTTTTCTTCAAAGTCGGAAGAAAAAGTGCAGAATGCTTCGGTGAAATTCATGGAGATGTTCAAGAAAAAAGTCAGTGATGAACAGATAAAACTGCCGTTAAGAGTGCTTGGACCATCAAAGTGTTTTCATGAGAAAATCAATACTTTTTAACGTTACAGGATTCTGATTAAGAGCAAAAACAATGCGATATTCAGAAAACTTATTGCGGAACTGCTTGAAGACACGGTTAATTATAAGGAATTTAACACAGTTTCATTATATGCGGACATCAACGGGGAAACAGACGAATAAATAAAGAAAAAACAGGGAGTGTATTTTAATATTATGGCAACCAGACACATAGTAAAAAAAGGTGATGCAATACTCAATAAAGTTTGCAGACCGGTAGAAAAGTTTGATGCAAAGCTTCATCAGTTACTTGATGACATGGCGGAAACAATGTATAAATATGACGGAGTAGGGCTTGCAGGTCCGCAAGTCGGCGTACTCAGAAGAATAGCGGTAATTGATGTCGGAGAAGGTCTTATAGAACTTATCAACCCGGTTATTACCGAGAAAAAAGGCAAGGAAAGAGATATTGAAGGTTGCCTTTCATGCCCGGGAGAATACGGCTATGTTACAAGACCTCACGAATGTGTATTAACCGCACAGGACAGAAACGGCAACACTTATACAAAGCATCTTGAAGGGCTGTTCTGCCGTTGTGCCTGCCATGAAACAGACCACCTTGACGGACAACTTTTTACAAGACTTGTTGAAGAATACGTTGAGCCTGAAGAAGTAAAATAATCAGGAGGAGATATTTTTGAGAATAATTTTTATGGGTTCGCCTGATTTCGCAGTGCCAAGCCTTAAATATCTGATTGACAGCAAACACGAAGTAATCGGAGTCTTCACCCAGACTGATAAGGTCAGAGGACGTGGAAACAAATTCTTGCCGACACCAATAAAAAAAGTTGCTGTTGAGAATAATATAAAAGTATATCAGCCCAAGTCCCTTAAAAGCGGAGATGATGCAACCACAGCTTTTGAAGTGCTTAAAGAACTTAACCCCGATTTAATGGTCGTTGTCGCTTACGGTAAAATCCTGCCGAAGAATATTCTTGAAGTCGCAAAGTACGGTTGTATTAATATTCACGCTTCACTGCTCCCAAGATACAGAGGTGCTGCACCTATCCAGAGATGTATTCTTGACGGAGAAACAAAAACGGGTGTAACTTCCATGCAGATGGCTGAAGGGCTTGACACGGGAGATATGCTTGTGAAAGCCGAAACCGAAATAGGCGAAAACGAAACCGCTTCGGAATTGCATGACAGACTTGCGAAAATGGGAGCAAAGGTACTTGCCGAAACTCTCGGACAGCTTGAAAACGGTACTTTAAAGCCTGAAAAGCAGGACGACAGCCTTTCAAATTACGCTTCAATGCTCACAAAGGATATGAGCAGGCTTGATTTTTCCGAAAGTGCAAAGAAAATTCACAACACGATAAGGGCAATTACAGGATTCGGAGAGCTTAACGGAAAAAGACTTAAAATATACCGTTCTCAGATAGTTGAGAAGAATGCTGACGGATATGAAGCAGGGACAATAATTGATGAAAAGAATTTTATTGTCGTATGCGGTGACGGAAACTGTGTACAGTTCCTCGAAGTCCAGGCAGAGGGCGGAAAACGCCTTAAAACAGCCGATTACCTCAGAGGAAACAAGATAGAAAAGGGAATGAAAATAGAGTGAACAGAAAAAGGAAGTGTTAAGTATGCGAGGAATGTTTTTTGACGAAACTTATCTTATATTGATACCTGCAATGATTTTTGCACTGTTTGCACAGATTAATGTGAAATCGACCTTTAACAAATACAGCCGAAAGAATAATGCAAGGGGGCTGACAGGTGCGGAAATCGCAAGACAGATACTTGACGCAAACGGACTTTACAATGTCAGAATAGAACACATTTCAGGCAGTCTGACCGACCATTTTTCACCGAATGAGAATGTTGTGAGATTGTCAGATGACGTTTACGGAAAGTCAACAATTGCTTCCGCAGGAGTTGCCGCACACGAAGTGGGTCACGCAATTCAGCATTCAGTGGGTTATGCTCCGATAAAAATCAGAAATGCGATTATTCCGGTTACACAGATAGGTTCTTCAATCTCTATGCCAATATTTATCATAGGAATAGCACTTTCTTTCAAACCTCTTGTTACTGCCGGAATATTACTTTTTTCAGCGGTAGTTTTCTTTCAGCTTATAACTTTACCGGTTGAATTTAATGCAAGCAGACGAGCATTGAATACACTGGAGAGCAAGAACATTCTTGAAGGCGATGAGCTTAAAGGTTCTGCTAAAGTTCTCCGTGCAGCCGCAATGACATATCTTGCAGGACTGTTTTCGTCACTTGCTTCATTAATCAGACTTATTGCGATTTCAAACCGCAGGGACTGAAATTTTTTAGAAATGGGAAAAATCAATGGAAAATACAAGATACTTTACTTTGAAACTGCTTAACCGCACTTTTGAAAATGACGGATTTTCAAATATAATGCTTGACAATGCCCTTAGTAAAAGCGACCTTGACAGTCAGGGGAAAAGCTTTGTATCGGCACTTTATTACGGAGTTATCGAAAGAAAAATCACGCTTGACTGTATTATTTCAAAGTATGCAACGAAGAAAATTGACAGCGACATAAAAAATATTCTGAGAATGGGTATTTACCAGTTGAAATATATGGATTCAGTGCCTGACCGTGCAGGAGTAAATGAAAGTGTAAATCTTGTACACAAAATCAGAAAGGCAAGTGCGAAGTCGTTCGTAAATGCAGTTCTCAGAAACTTCATAAGAGACGGAAAAAACATTGATTATCCCAAAGACAGAATAAAGAAGTATTCTGTTATGTATTCCGTGCCTGAACAGCTTATCAGGAAACTCGATGATGAGTATGGCGAAGAATATATGATTTCCCTGCTGGAAAGCTCTGTTACCGCTCCGCCCGTAACCGTAAGAATGAACAGCCTTAAAACAACCCGTGAGGACTTTACAAAACTGACGGGTGCTGTACCTCTCGAAAAGATAGAAAACTGCTTTGAGATAAAAGGAAAAGTTACAGGCACGAAGGCTTTTGAACAAGGGCTTTTTCATGTACAGGACATTGCATCACAACTTTGTTGTATGGCACTTTCGCCTGCTTCCGATGAAGTGGTTTTTGATATGTGTGCTTCTCCGGGCGGAAAAACTTTCACACTTGCGGAACTCATGCAGGGTAAAGGCAAGGTTTATTCGTTTGACCTTTATCCGCAGAGAGTGAATCTTATTAGGGATGGTGCGGAAAGGCTCGGACTTGAAAATATAGAAACCGCCGTTGGAGATGCAACTGTTTTCAATGAGAAACTTCCGGAGGCTGATAAAATTCTCTGTGATGTGGTTTGTTCGGGGCTTGGAGTTATAAGACGTAAACCCGAAATAAAATACAAGGATTTGAAAAGCTTTGAGGAACTTCCTGAAATCCAGTATTCGATACTCGAAAATGCATCACGTTACCTTAAAGACGGCGGAGAAATCGTATATTCAACCTGCACTCTTAACAGGGCTGAAAATGATGATGTAGTTAAAAAATTCCTTAAAAAGCACACGGAATTTGAGTTAGTACCGTTCCTCGAAAACCTCGGAGAACCTTTCGGAACAGGTATGGTTACTCTTGTACCTGCATTTTTCGGAAGTGACGGATTTTTTATTGCGAAGTTAAGAAAGAACAAAGGTGGTAAGGTATGAGCGAAAAAACGGATATACTTTCATTGTCGCCTGAAGAACTTGAAATTGCATTTTCTGACATGGGCGAGAAAAAATTCAGAGCCAAGCAGGTTTTTGACTGGCTTCATGTCAAGAATGTCAGAAGCTTTGAGGAAATGAGCAATATTTCAAAGCAGTTACGCACAAAACTGAGTGAAAATTTTTGTCTAAAATCACTGAATATAGAAAGAAAGCTTGAATCCAAGACCGATAATACTGTAAAATATCTTTATAGACTTGATGACGGAAACTTTATAGAAACCGTACTTATGGAGTACAACCACGGCTACAGTCTTTGCGTATCGAGTCAGGTCGGCTGTAAGATGGGGTGTAATTTCTGTGCCTCGACAATAGCCGGCTTTGTAAGGAATCTTGAACCGTCTGAAATTCTGTTGCAAATTTACGAAACAGAGCGTGACAGCGGAAAGAAAATAGACAGTATTGTTATGATGGGGATAGGCGAACCGCTGGACAATTTCAGCAATGTAGTAAAGTTTCTGGAATTGCTTTCTTGTCCGGAGGGAAGAAATATGAGCCTTCGCCATGTTGCACTGTCAACTTGCGGAGTCGTCCCGAAAATAAGAAAACTCTGTGAACTTCATCTTGGCTTGACGCTTTCTGTTTCTCTGCACGCAAGCGACAACAACCGCAGAAGTGAAATAATGCCCGTGAACCGTGCTTACCCGATTGAAGAACTGCTTTCTGCCTGCAGGGATTACATAAAAAATACCGGCAGAAGAATAACTTTTGAATATGCGGTAATTAACGATGTCAACAGTTCGGAAGCTGATGCAAGAAAGCTTGCGGAACTGCTCAGAGGTATGAATTGTCATGTAAACCTTATTCCCGTAAACAACGTAAAAGAAAGAAGTTATACTTCAAGCATGAAAACAGTTAACCGCTTCCGTGAAATGCTCGTTCAGAGAGGCATTAACGCTACGGTAAGGCGTACACTCGGAGCGGATATAAATGCGGCTTGCGGTCAGTTAAGACGTGAAAGACAGGAAAACCAATAAGAAATTTAAATCAGTAAAAAAGAGGTGAAAGACATTGAAAGTTGTAAGCTTGTCAGATATAGGACTTGTCAGGTCTGAAAATCAGGATAAGGTTATAGTAAAGGAGTTTGACGGAAAAGTTCTTGCGATAGTATGTGACGGCATGGGCGGAGAAAATTCCGGCGAAGAGGCAAGCCGTGTCACAGCGGAAGCTATTGCGGAAAATTTCTTTTCAAAATATCATTCTGCCCTTACAAGACAGAATATAAAAAATCTGCTGATTTCTTCAATATCTCTTGCGAACTCCATAGTCTATGCAACGGCTCAGAGCGACCCCGAAAAACATGGTATGGGAACGACCTGTATAGTAGCGGTTGCGGAAAAGGACTTTGTTCAGATTATAAATATCGGGGACAGCAGGGCATACTTGCTTGATGAACAGGGAATTACAAGAGTTACCAAAGACCATACATATGTACAAATGCTTGTTGACAGAGGCGAAATTTCTGAAGCAGAAATGAAATCACATCCGCAGCGGAATATTCTCATAAAGGCGGTAGGAACATCGGAATCGGTAAAAGCCGATTATTATCAGATAATTCCGGCAGGAAATTATAAACTGGTACTTTGTTCGGACGGCCTTTACGGATACTGCGAAGAAAGTGATATTCTTGAAACATTCAATGCATATGCAATGGAGGAAGCAACACATAAGCTTATTGAAATTGCAAAGGAAAAAGGAGGCGGAGATAATATTACAATAGCCGCAATTTCAGATTATTAAACTTTAGGAGTTGATTAAAAATAATGGATAAGAACATAGGAAAGAAGCTTGAGGGACGCTATGAAATCACGGAGTTGATAGGCGTTGGCGGAATGGCTGATGTCTATAAGGCGATAGACCTTAATGACGGAAAAACCGTTGCCGTGAAAATCCTCAAGAAAGAGTTTACACAGGACGAGGAATTTCTTAAGAGGTTCAGAAATGAATGTCAGACAGTAGCGTCACTTGCACACCCGAACATAGTAAAAATTCTTGATGTCGGACTTACCGACAGGGAAATGCAGTTCATAGTTATGGAATATATAGACGGCATAACTTTGAAGGACTACATTGAGCAGGAAGGCAGAATAGGCTGGAAAGAATCGGTACACTTTATTGTGCAGGTTCTCAGAGCCTTGCAACACGCACACAGCAAAGGCGTTGTTCACAGAGATATAAAGCCACAGAACATTATGCTTTTCAGGGACGGCACTATTAAGGTGATGGATTTCGGAATCGCAAAGTTTGCGAGGGAAGAAGCCAAGCCCGACAATGGTACGGTTATAGGTTCTGTACATTATATAAGTCCGGAGCAGGCAAGCGGTCGGATTACCGATGAAAAAAGCGATATTTATTCAGTCGGCATAATGCTTTATGAAATGCTTACAGGCGTTAAACCTTTCGATGATGAAAAAGCCGTTGCGGTTGCGAGAATGCACATAAGCGAAAAGGCTAAATTGCCGACAAGTATAAATCCCGATATTCCGAGAGGGCTTGAACAGATAATAATGAAAGCCATTGAGAAAAAGCCGGAAAACCGTTATCAGTCAGCAGGTGAAATGATAAAGGCTATTGAGAAGTTCAAGAAAAACCCCGAAATAGTATTTGACTATCGGACAGAAGAAGAACAACAAGAG
>URWK01000076.1 GCA_900551505.1 uncultured Ruminococcus sp.
ATTTCTCAAATAAATAATTTAACTATAATCTTGCCCCCCGCCGGCCGGCCTCCCGGGGGTTGGTTTTATTGCCTGGCGGCCCCCCGCGGGGGGGGGCCCCCCCCCCGAAAATTAATAAAAGGAGAACATATATATGTATGAACTTAATCAGCTTTCTGTGAAGCGGTGCAGGAAGCATTGGAATAACATTGCCAAACCTCTTTACAGTCTTGGGAAACTTGAAGATTATATAATTCAGATTGCAGGAATATGCGATACAGAAAAAATTGACCTCGCCAAAAAAGCGGTAATTGTATTCTGTGCCGATAACGGCGTTGTCTGTGAGGGAGTTACCCAAAGCGGAAAAGAAGTAACTGCCATTGTTGCGGAAAGTATCGCCAACGGCACGGCAAATATAAATGCTATTGCCGGAACTGTAAATGCTGATGTTTTCCCTGTTGACATGGGCATTGATTTAAATATTACCAACCCGAAAATTATTAATCGGAAAATCGCACACGGCACAAAAAATATTTCAAAAGAACCTGCTATGACTAAAAAGCAGGCTGAAGATGCTATCCAGGCAGGTATTGACCTTGCAGGCGATTTCAGAAAGTCAGGTTATAAAATTCTTGCAACCGGTGAAATGGGCATAGGAAACACCACTACAAGCAGTGCTGTTTCTGCTGTTCTTCTCGGATTATCTCCCGAAACTGTGACGGGACGTGGAGCAGGTTTGCCGAATGACCGACTTGAACATAAAATTTCCGTTATCCGAAAAGCCATAGAAATAAATTCACCTGACCGCTCGGACGCTCTTGACGTTCTTTCCAAACTCGGCGGTTTTGATATTGCGGGAATGGCAGGAATGTTTATAGGCGGTGCAGTTCACCGTATTCCCGTAGTAATTGACGGATTTATTTCTTCCGTGTCTGCTCTGATTGCTGTAAAGTTATGCCCCGATGTCAGAAACTTTATTATTCCGTCACACACAAGCAATGAACCCGCCGGAAAACTTATAATGCAGGCACTCGGATTTTCTCCTGTGATTGACGGAAACTTGTCACTCGGTGAAGGCACTGGTGCGGTAATGATGTTTTCACTGCTTGATTCCGCACTTGCCGTGTACAATCAGAATACCACTTTTGAGAACATAAGTATTGAACCGTATCAGGATTTCAATGCTGAGAAAGGCTGAACATGAAAGTTACTCTTATACGTCATTCAACGACCTATGGAAATTCTTTGAAAAGATATGTCGGTTGCAGGACTGACGAACCTTTAAGTAATGAGGGAAAAGCCCTTGCGGAAAGCTATCGTCCGCACTATGAAACTTCCGAAAAATTCGTTTTATTCTCAAGCCCCATGAAAAGATGTATTGAAACCTGCTCAATTATTTTTCCGGATACTACCCCGATAATTGTAGATGACTTAAAAGAAATGAACTTCGGAATATTTGAAAACTTGAACTTTCAGGAACTCTCCGACAATTCTCAGTATCGTGAATGGGTTGAAAACAATTGTCTGTCCCCTGTTCCTGACGGTGAAAATATTAAAACTTTTACCGAACGGTCTTTTAAAGCATTCCGCAATTGCCTGAATACTGTTCCCGAAAATTACAATGCCGTATTCTGTATTCATGGCGGTTCGATTATGGCAATTATGAGCAGGCTCTTTCAAGGCGATTATTTTTCCTATCATGTGAAGAATTGTGAAGAATATTCATTCTATATGACTTCTTCAACCGTCATTATGACATAAAACTATCGCAAATATTGTTTTATTTGTACAATAACTATATTTTTTTGAATGTCAGCAAAAAAAATTTGTTGACATTCTCTTTAGTGTGTGATATAATTAGACTCACAGTTGAATAAGTTAAATCGTTTAAGAATAAGGAAAATGGCGTTTACACCTGCTATCGCTGCTATGTGTGTGGTTGCCCTCCTCGGCGGAAGCAATACTTTTGTCGAAGGTAAGGAAGTTACACTTACTGATGTCAATCAAATCGTTTCTTCATATGACCAGTTACAAGTCGATGAAATGGATTACTACTTACAGGATGCTATGAAAAAATATAATTCGGGCAGTCCGATGCAATACATAATAAACAACATTATCGAAGCAGACAAAAAAGTTTCCGACACACCAAAAATCGCTGAACTTTTCGCACAACAGAAAGCCGTTGTAAGACTTCAGGAACAAGCCGAACTCGAAAAATCCAAAGAAAAAATGGAACAATACGAGAAAAAGCAGGCTGAAATTATCGAACAACTCAAACAGAATGTTGAAAGGGACAGGCTCGCAAGAGAGGAAGCCATCAGACAACAGAATGAGGAAATTGATTATTCCGCATACTATACTGAAACTTCCCTTAATCAGGAAGAATACGATATGATTTGTGCAGTTGTTCAGGCGGAAGCAGGAGGAGGAACTCTTGAATTCCGTGAATATGTTGCAGGCGTTATTTTCAACAGACTTCACAGTCCTTACTACCCGTCAACAGTTTATGACGTTCTTCATGCTCCAGGTCAGTTTACGACAATTTCCAATTATTATGACAATACATATCCTGTAGACGATGTTACAAGAGAAGCCGTTTCAAGAATTTTTGACGGCGTTGACCTCCAGATTCTCTACAATCTCCAGTACGCATCAGCATACTGCAACCCTTATACTTCAAGTGCCAAAGGTCTTGAATGGTTTCAGAAGCTGACATTCGTTTATGAAGCAAAGTACCCTGAAAATGACCCGAATACACGTTGGGTTCACTGGTTCTTCAGAGTATAAAAAATTGCTTAAATTTCTGTAGCACTTTACTATGCTGTAAGGTATTATATATAATTGGTGCATAATCCTATAATCAAAGAAACAGGCTATCCGATGTTCCGGACAAACATTCGGGTAGCCTGTTCTTTTTATATCAGGTTGTCAATATATCTCATTGTGAATTGCTTCGATTGCGGAAGTTGCTTGTAAATCCTGTCTGCAAAGCCGTTTACTGTGTTCATAGCCTTTTTAAGCTCCTGTTCCGTAAGCTTAGCATTGCCGTATTCCGATTGAAGCACCATGTCAATAATTTCTGAGATTTCTTCGTAAGTAATTAATTCTGTCTTGCGTGAAACCTGCTCCTTGTATTCTTCAAATGTGGTTTCGTCACTCTTTGAAATATCCAGAAAGTCAAGCAGTTGTTCCGCATATCTGTAAATCGCTATCATTCGTTCGCCCGGTTCTCCGCTTGTCATACGCTTAATTCTAAGGTGTGTTATAACCTTGTATTTCGCAAATATCAGACCGACAACAAGCAGTATCATTACGAGGATAACCAGAAATGAATTTATGTTTAAAGTCTTTTCTTCCGGAATCAGATTTCCCGGTATACCTGTTGTCCTCTCCCCGCTCTCAACTATAGTTGTAAAGCTTGTTTCGCCTGTAGTGGTAACTTGTGCGGGAAGATTAGCATTTTCTGTAGATACTGTGGTTTCGGGAGTTGTTATTGTCGTTGTAATCGGCGTATCTATTGTAGTTGCAACGGGTTCTGCATTTGTTTCGTCATAACCCGGAGTAAATTCAAAAGGCATCCAGCCGAATCCGTCAATATATATTTCTGCCCAGGCGTGAGCTCTTCTGTCCTTAACAGGTATTCTGTAATTGTTTTCGTCTATGCGGTTAGTAACTGAAAAATCGTCTTTCTGTACAACGTAACCTTCAACATACCTTGCAGGGATTCCGGCTAAACGACAGAGAA
Organism: uncultured Ruminococcus sp.; assembly: GCA_900551505.1. GTDB lineage: Bacteria > Bacillota > Clostridia > Oscillospirales > Ruminococcaceae > UBA5884. The sequence continues at coordinate 3,728 of URWK01000076.1, forward strand.
TTGCACCCGCCGAAGCATAGTGTGAACAATAACCCTTATGATTTTCAAGCAGAAAGTAACTTACAAAATCACGGTTTGAAGGTGTCTTTCCCGGCGACAATGTATATTCCGTATCTGCATGAATAGCATCTTTTATAAGGCAAAGTTTATCATAGATTGAAAGACTGTTCGCTTCTGTAATGTCCGCATATTTTTCTCTGATTTGCTGTATTCCGTTGCTGTCAGGCAACTGTGTATAATATTCATGCACGAATTTCTCATATTCTTCAAGCCCTGCAACACTTTGATTTTTCCAGACTTCTGTTTTCAAGGCTTCTTCATGCCCCAACATTCCTATAAACTCGAATGAATAATCTTTCTTGTCATCATACTGAATTGTTGTATCCGAAATATAGTTGTAATTGCCCGACATAATGCCATACGGAACATAATTGTATCTGTGACCCTTTTTACCGTTTATCTCAATATCTATTTTGTACTTGCCGAATGGAGAATTTACTGAAGAATAAGGCGGATAAAGGACTTGACTGACTGTATTCATCACATCGCCGACCAACGTCTGAGGGTGAATATTATTTTCTGCAAGCCTGTCAAGCATTTCACTGTTATTTTTCTGTTCAGACCTACTCATCATATTCCAGCTTTTACCTGTATACTTTGAGCCTGTGTAACCTTTCATATAAATTCCGTCAGGTATGGCATTGCCATCTGTATGAACCGTTACCGTCAGGTCAAGCTTGTTCTTGAAGTTGATTTCCGTATACTGCCCAAGCTTTCCCGGATTGGCTGTTGTTCCGTTACCTATGGAAGTTCTGAGTAATGTAAAGTTTGAGATAAACTCATCAAATGAAAATTCATCTACATATGTTTCAATTTCCTGACTTAGCTTATCAATTTTTTCTGTACGTTCATAGCCCATTATCTGCGGTATCAGAATTGAAAGCGTTATCGAAATAAGCGTAATCAGCGAAACATACAATGTAAGCCCCGAAACTACATTGAATTTAATGTTCTTTTTCGCATAGAACGTATTTTCTTTTCTTATAAAACCTGTCTTGTCCCTCGAAGCGAAACTTCCATGCCCCGAAAGGCTCAGTGCAAAGAGCGTTGCCCAGAACAGTATGAGTAACATTACTGCCGGATAACTCGGAACTATGCCCTTGTAAAGCCCGATTTCGAGGAACGGAAAAGTAATCAGAAACCCTAAAATAAAGCTGTGCCTTATGTACGCTATATAGCACAGAACCATTGTCAGCAGAAACATCATAAATATGAAAAATACCGTTGTCACAAGTTCCGTGTTTACGCTTTCGTCAATCCTGTAATACTGTATGCCGTTCCCCATATTGTTCAGTTTCTGTATGATTACGTTGTAAGTAACCTTATAGCCGAGAATGAAAATTTCCTTGCACTTGAAAAATATCATCTCATATATAAAGCTTAGTGGCAACAGCACAACCCACATTTTTTTATTCATCATGAAAATTGTACTCATGACCACAAAAAACGCCGTTGTAAAAAGATATATCAGATTCCTGTCAACTTGAAATGAAAATAGACTCAGAAACGTTGAAAGCAATCCGAATACCGCCGAGAACGCAATAAATATAAGCGGAACTTTGCTGAAAATGCTTTCTTTCTGCCTGATTGAAACCGAAATACTGTCTTTAAGTTCAATGCCGTTTTTGGCTGAAACTACTTTTTTCAATTTCCATGCACCTCCTTATACAACCAGTGTGCCGATAGTAGCACCTGTTTTCTCAGAAGATGCAATAATCATTTCACAGTCGGGAATACTCTCCTGCCTTGCCTGCTCCGGATTATCGCTTATATAAATCACCGTCTTGTGCCTTACATTCTGCAAGTCCGAAATCCTGCCTGCCCAACCTGAACTTAAAGCAGACGTTATATAAAAGAGATGTGAAACAATGTTTTCTCCCTCAAGCTTTACATAATTTTCGAGCGTGTCAGTCGAAACATTGGCGGAACTTTTCAGGAGCTTCCCGAGGAATACTGCCGTATCCGAAGCATCGCTTATCTTTTCGGAAACCATAGTATTCTTGCTGTCACAGTACCAAACTATTTTGTGCAGAATTTCATTTTCGCAAAGTTCTTCAGAAATCGAAACCATTGTTTCAACAAGTGCGTCAAGTTTCTGCATATAATTCTTATCATTCGCATCATACGAAAACTCAAACAATAAAACTATTCTGCTTTTAATCGGCAAACTGTAATCCTTGACAAGTAACTTGTCTTGTTTGGTGCTTAACTTCCAGTTAATTCTGTTAATTCTGTCGCCCTCTCTGTACTCCCTGATGTCAAAGATTTCCGAACAGTCGTCCCCTGCTCTGACTTTTGAATACACATCACTTTCTTCATCTGACAAATCGCTCATATCATTCACAATGTCCACCGGAAAAGTTTGCGGAAGAATAATTGTTTCCGCTGTAAGTTGCGGTTTAAATGAAGTCTTTGAGAGCCTGAAATAATCAAACACTGTTATCTTCCTGAGAACCGCAACTACTTTTCCGCAATACTGAGATGAAAGCTTGAATGTAATCGCCTGTGAATTTAGTTGCTGTATGGGAATCTGCATATTAACGGTTTGTTTTTTTCCGTCAAAGCTGTTGTAATAGTCAACCGTTATCAGTGCATTTGAAACCGGAAAAATGCTATTGTTTGTAATCTTTACAATGAAGCCGAAATCCTTATTTTTAACTTGT
>URWK01000077.1 GCA_900551505.1 uncultured Ruminococcus sp.
GGCGACCCCATGCTTCGCATGGGGTCGCCCCCCTGATTATTCCCTGTTAAACCTGCTTCCCGAAAATTATTTTTCGTAGTAGGTTTCGTAAAGCCAATATTTGCCGTCAATCTTCAGTATAAGCCATGGAATTTCATTATATACAGGTGTTTCAAGCTTTGAACCCGTTACTTTCTCCTGAACATTCACCGCATAAGCTTCCTCTATATCAACATCGGCATCGAGATACTGTTTTATGGAAGCTTTACATTCTTCTATCGAATCAGGCATTATTCTTGCAATATCGCCGAATTCATACGCATAATCGAAATCGCTTCCGTACTGATTGACATACCAGTCATAATTGTTTTGCATGAAATCTTTTCCGGTATAGCCGTCTTTCCCGATACCCGATTCATTTTCAAGTGCCTTTAAATAGAACTCCGGAAAAACTGACGAAAATTCATCGTAATCCTTGTTCATTATGCTGTTATAGTATGAATCTACCAGAGGCTTAAAGCTTTCAACCAGCTTGTCATATTCCGCAGAATCTCCCGTGCTTTCAAGGTTATCAGCCACCGAAGAATTTTCCGCCGTGCTTGCCGAATTATTATTACTGTCGGTCTTGTTACAGCCACTCATAAGCACCGAAACCGCTATGAGAAATGGCACTAAAATTTTAAGTTTCTTCATTAAATGTTCTCCGTTTCTGAAATTATTTTTCCGCTGTCCTCATATAGTGAAAAAGATATTGTTGTGCGATACCTGCGTAATCCGAAAATTTCTCAGGGAAACCATTCGGGTAATATTCCGCAAGCACACGCTTAATCCATACATCTATTGGGAAAGCTTCTGTTCTGTACATTCCGAAAAGCAATGTACATTCCGAAACTTTCGCCCCGACACCTTTTATTTTTATAAGTGTTTCCCTTGCCTGCTCAATCGGCATTTCCCTTACTGATTCAAGGTTTATTTCTTTGTTGGCTATTTTCTTTCCTGCATCTATGATATATTTTGCTCTGAAACCTGCACGCAGAAATTCAAGACTTTCAGGTGTTTCCTTTGCCAGTTCGTCTGCTTTCGGAAAATGCCCGTAATGTTCGCACATTCTGTTTATTATAGCCTTTATCCTCGGAATGTTGTTGTTTTGCGAGATGATAAACGAACAGAGTGCTTCCCATGAGTCCTGTTTCAGAAGTCTTATTCCGCCTGCATATTCGCAAGCTTTTTTTAATGTTGCGTCTTCTGAAAACAACTCTTTAAGTTTCCCGTAATCTGTGTTCAGGTCAAAATAATCTGCCCAGACATTCAAAAAGTCCTGTTCTGTTGTATCTTTAAATGTAAAATAGCCGTTTCCGTCTTCCGTTATAGTCAATGGCTTGTCAAGAAAAAATCCGCTGTATGCATTATCTGAAATTTTCGTCCATCTGAAAGCCTGTCCGCAGTCAAGAGTATCATCAAGTGTAAAATCTCTCTGAAAAAGTTCTATGTTATTCCCCTTTACTCTGTATTCCATAATTCTCCTCCTCTATGAAGTTTACTTCCCTCTTTTTTTCGGGCGGGGGGGGGGGGGGGGGGGGGGGGGGGGGGGGGGGGGGGGGGGGGGGGGCCGCGGGGGCGGGGGGGGGGGGGCGGGGCGGGCGGCGGGGGGGGGGGCGGGGGAGGGGGGGGGGGGGGGGGTTGTTTTTTGGATGTTTTTTTTTTTATTTTTTTATTTTGTTGGTTTTGTGGGGGGGGGGGCGCGCCCCCCCCCCCCCCCCCCCGCGGCCCGATTTGCCTATGCTCCGAAATAAATTGTCTGCTGATTTTCAGCCGAGAATTTTCTTTGCAACATCGACACTTTCCTTAGCATCACGGCAATAGAAATCCGCATTTATTTTCATTGCATAATCCGGAGTAAGAACCGCACCGCCGACCATTATCTTGCAGTCGGGGCAATGTTCCCTCAAAAGTTTTATAGTTTCCTCCATGGACTTCAGTGTAGTTGTCATAAGTGCCGAAAGTCCCGCAAGTTTTACATTATTCTCCTTTACTGCATCGACAACCGCCATATATTCAACGTCTTTCCCAAGGTCTATTACATCATATCCGTAATTTTCAAGCAGTACTTTGACAATGTTTTTTCCTATATCGTGAACATCGCCCTTTACTGTCGCAAGAACGATTTTACCCTTTGAAACGGGGGCTGAATTGTCGCTTACAAGCTTTCTCTTTATAACATCAAAAGCACCCTGAGCAACTTCAGCCGATAATATAAGCTGTGGCAGGAATATTTCGCCCTTTTCAAACTGTGAACCTGCTTTGTCAAGTGCCGGAATAAGATAACTGTTTATAACCGTCATTGCGTCCTGCTCCTCAAGCATTTTTTCGGTTATCTTCATTGCATCATTTTTAAGCCCGTTTTCTATCGCATAGAAAATATCATCTGTCTTTTCGGTTTTCGGAGCAGGTGTATTTGACTTAGTCATTCCCGAATAAGCCTTTATAAATTCAACTGAATTTTTATCTATGTTAGCAAGTAACTTATATGCCCTTACCGTTCCCGTCATTGCATCATTGTTCGGGTTTATTATCGGCAAATCAAGCCCGTTTTCAAGAGCCATTGCCAGAAAAATGTGATTTATAAGTTCCCTGTTCGGAAGCCCGAATGATATATTTGATACGCCGAGAACCGTTTTTAAGCCAAGTTTCGTTTTTACTCTCCTGAGTGCTTTAAGCGTTTCCATTACGCCGTCCTGCTCCGCCGAAGCTGTGAGCGTAAGGCAATCTATATAGACATCTCTTTTCGGTATGCCTATCTTCATCGCACGGTCAAGAATCTTTTCCGCAAGTTTAAATCTGTCTTCCGCCTTTTTCGGTATTCCGTCCTTGTCTATTGTAAGCCCTACAACAGATGCACCATACTTCTTAACAAGCGGTAAAACTGTTTCAAGCGATTTTTCTTCTGCATTTACGGAATTGACAATAGGCTTTCCGTTATAGTAACGCAACGCACTTTCCATAACTTCGGGAATAGTCGAGTCAAGCTGTAAAGGTGTATCAGCTATTCCCTGTATTGCCTTAACCGCCCTTATCATCATTGCCTTTTCATCTGTTTCGGGAAGCCCTACATTAACATCAAGCAAGTCCGCCCCTGCCTGTATCTGTTCAACGGCTTGCGAAAGAATATAGTCAATGTCATTGTTCAGCAAGGCTTGTTTGAATAATTTCTTGCCTGTCGGGTTAATTCTTTCGCCTATAATGCGTGGCTGATTTATTATTACTGTTTTTGAAGGCGAACATACAGCAGGCGGAATATTTTTTTCGGTTACTGTCGGTTCGAGTTCGTCAAGAGCCTTTTTCGTACAACGTATAAATTCAGGTGTCGTTCCGCAACAACCGCCCACAATTTTTACTCCGAGTTTTGCGAAATCTTTCATAAGTTCCGCAAATTCTTCCGGTGTAACATCATATTCATTTGTGTCAGGGTTCGGAAGTCCTGCGTTCGGCTTTACTATTACAGGTAATGTTGTCCATTTGCAGAGTTCCTCAACTATCGGGTAAATTTCACGAGGACCGAGAGAACAGTTAAGCCCTATCGCATCAACGCCCAGCCCTTCAAGTGTGAGAGCCATTGAAGATATACAGCAACCTGTAAATGTTCTCATATTCTGTTCAAATGTCATTGTACACATTATTGGCAAATCCGAATTTTCCTTTGCCGCAAGTATTCCCGCCTTAATTTCATAAAGGTCTGTCATTGTTTCAAACACTATCAAATCTGCGTCTTTACCTGCAATAATCTGCTCCTTGAAGATATCATAAGCTTCATCAAAAGAGAGGTCGCCTGTCGGTTCGAGCAATTGCCCGATAGCTCCTATATCGAGTGCAACATATGCACTTGTCCCTTCGCAGCCTTTTCTTGCATTTTCTACTGCTTTTCCGATGATTTCGGAAATGGTTTTCCCTGTGTCTGCCATCTTGTGACGGTTCGCCCCGAAAGTATTTGCATATACTATCTGCGAACCTGCTTCCGCATACTGTCTGTGTACGGACTGAATTAATCCGGGGTTTGTGAAGTTAAGCATTTCGGGAATGCCTCCGAGTTCCAGACCGCTTGCCTGCAACATAGTTCCCATTCCGCCGTCAAGGTAGACAAATTTATTTTCTGATAAAAGTTTTCTGAAATCCATTTTTACTCCTTTTTATCCGATTTAATTTTCTGAATTATATTGTTTATTATAACTTTTGATTGTGTCTATTACAAGTGCGAAACAAAAAATTTAAAGCTAAGTTTTTAAGGGGGCGACCCGCCTCAAAAAACTTGCCTATCTGAAAACTTCAGGGCGGGTCGCCCCCACACACCTAAAAAAGTTATTGACAATGCTTAAAATCTGGGTTAAAATTTAGTTAATCAAACAAATGAAAGAGTGGTAGGCATGAATAAAAAACGTATTTCGGCATTAATCCTCGCAACAATACTCACATTTTCAGTGTTTACGGGCTGCGGAAACACTCCGAAAGCTGAAAGAGATTCTTCATCGGCATCTTCTTCAAGCAGTTCATCGGTTTCGTCATCATCTGAAAGCTCCTCGTCTGAAAGTTCTTCGTCCGAAAGTTCTTCGGAAAGCACTTCTTCAAGCAGTAGTTCTTCCAGTTCTTCCGAATCTGCAAGTTCAGACCCGATTGAGCTTCAGTTTTCTTCGGATAACAACTGGAAAGAAAAAGATAAAACTTGCTACGAATACAAGGGCTATGTTGTAAATAATCAGTCCTCGGCTGTAAAGGACTGGAGCATAACTATAAAATATGAGGGCGAAATTGAAATAAAAAGTTCATGGGGTGTAACTTACAAGACGGAAAACAACACCCTTAAACTTACCCCCGAAAGCTACAACAAAGAAATTAACCCGAATGCAAGTATAGATTTCGGTTTGCAGATAATGACCGACAAACCTGTTGACCTGAACAATGTTACTCTCACAGTTGACGGCAAGACAGTTAACGCCAAGGAAAAAGTAAAACTTCCATCCAACAAAAATAATCAACCTTCACAGAATAACAGTAATTCTCAAAATAATAACAGCAATTCCCCGAACAACAATAATTCAAATTCCGCAAACAACACTGCCAAAGACGTTCCGGAAGCCAATACTAATGACTGGCTTTCCGTAAAAGGCAACAAAATTGTTGATGCTGACGGTACGGAAGTATGGCTTACAGGCTGTAACTGGTTCGGCTATAATACCGGTACAAATACTTTCGATGGCTTATGGGCTTGCAATCTCAATGATGCTCTCAAAAGCATTGCGGACCACGGCTTTAACCTGCTCCGAATCCCGATTTCAACCGAACTTCTGAATAACTGGGAAGACGGCGTATACCCCGAAGCCAATTACAACAATGCAGAAAATTCTTATCTCAACGGAATGAACAGCCTTGAAATATTCGATTATGTAATAGGTCAGTGCAGGGCTAACGGTATAAAAATTATGGTGGACATTCATTGTGCTGTAACTGACGCTATGGGTCATATGAAACCTCTCTGGACAGACGGCGACATTACTGAAGAAGACTATTTGAGAGGTCTTAAATGGGTTGCCGAACGCTATAAGAATGACGATACAATTATAGCTATCGACCTTAAAAACGAACCCCACGGAAAACAAAACGAATCTCCAAGGGCTAAATGGGACAATTCCAAAGACAGCGACAACTGGAAATACATCGCCGAAAAGGCAGGCAACACAGTTCTTTCCGCAAACCCTAATCTTCTCGTAATGGTCGAAGGTATCGAATGTTACCCGAAAGACATCAAGACAAACGGTAACTTCAAGTCTACAAACGAAGATGATTACTATTTTGACTGGTGGGGCGGAAATCTCCGTGGCGTTAAGGATTACCCTGTAGACCTCGGAAAATATCAGAACAAACTTGTATATTCTCCGCATGACTATGGTCCAACCGTGTACAAACAGCCCTGGTTTGAAGGTAACTTCGATTACAACAGCCTGCTTAAAGACTGCTGGCAGGATAACTGGTTCTATATCCACGAACAGAAAATTGCTCCGTTACTCATAGGCGAATGGGGCAGTAAACTTGAAGACGAAGACGATATAAAGTGGATTACAAACCTTAAAAAGCTCATTGTCGAAAACAAAATAAACCACACTTTCTGGTGCTTCAATGCAAATTCCGGCGACACAAACGGACTTGTGCTTGACGATTTCAAGACATGGGATGAAGACAAGTACGACTTCATAAAAGAAGCTCTCTGGCAGAAAGACGGAAAATTTATAGGGCTTGACCATGATATTCCGCTTGGCGAAAACGGCATTTCTCTTTCGGACTATGAATAAGCCTTAAACACTGTGGGGGGGGGGGGGGCAACACCACATTAAAGATAAAATACACCCGCACCGCAACCTCACAAAAAAAAATAAAAAA
>URWK01000078.1 GCA_900551505.1 uncultured Ruminococcus sp.
TTTTTTTTTTTTTTGTTTTATTCTTATTTGTTTTTAATTTGCCCCCGCCCCGCCCCCGCGCCCCCCCCCCCCCCCCCCCCCCCCCCCCCCCCCCCCCCCCCCCCGCACATAAATTTTTTGCAAAGTGAAATTCTTAACCTGTTTAACAGAAATTTGCTTATTATGTGTTGTGAATTTAACCAAATTACCATAATAAGTAAGAAAATATTTCCGCAACAGCGAAACCGTATGGAGAAAGTTATACCGATAAAGTTTTTACTTTATATAATATATCTAATTTCCTGAAATTAATAAACATTAATATCTTCGGGCAAGCACGGGAAATTACAAAATAAGTTTGATTATGCTATAATATTTCCTGTTTGTCGAATCCTGTCGAAACTTTTTTGTTCCCAAATCTCAGTTTTTGTGTTAATATGGATACACAAAAGGTTTGAAAGGAGTTATATATATTATGACAGAAAGATTAATGCAAAAAGAGGATTTGAAAAGAAAAATCGTATACAGCGAATCCCTCGGAAGCAGCAGGCTGATTTACAGAGCCTTTGAAACATCACTTGAGGTTGACGGAAAAACAATTGTGAATTACGGCGTTGAGGTGGAAAGCAGAATTGCCGACAGACAGATTGAAACAATTGAGAACTTCTCGGACAAGATTGATATTGTAGCGGAATTTATGGAACTGATAATCAGAAATGCGGTTTTGCCGATTTCGCTTTACGATACGGCGATAGACTTTTTAAGCATGGACTTATAAAAAATATTAAAATCTATTGTGTTTTGACAAAGTTTGCGTTATAATATAAGTATCACTGCTACGGAGCGAACGCTCTTTAATAAAAAACAAAAAAGTGAGGTTATTTATAATGTACGAAAACATGATGGATACAATAGGCTTTGTATCAAAGGCTGACCCTGAAGTAGGCGAAGCTATGCAGAAGGAACTTGCAAGACAGAGAAGGAATCTCGAACTTATCGCAAGTGAAAATATCGTTTCTCCTGCTGTTATGGCTGCAATGGGAACAGTTCTTACAAACAAGTATGCCGAAGGTTACAGCGGAAAACGGTACTATGGCGGTTGTGAATGTGTTGATATAGTTGAAAATATTGCCATTGAAAGAGCTAAGAAACTTTTCGGTGCGGAATTTGCAAATGTTCAGGCACATTCGGGAGCACAGGCTAATACAGCGGTTTATTTCGCACTGCTTAACCCTGGTGATACAGTAATGGGAATGAGTCTTGCACACGGCGGACATCTTACACACGGTTCACCTGTAAACCTTTCAGGAAAGTATTTCAATTTTGTTTCATACGGTCTTGGAGATGACGGAAAGATTGACTATGAAGCAATGCAGAAGCTTGCAGAAGAAAACAAGCCAAAGCTTATTGTTGCAGGTGCAAGTGCTTACCCAAGAGCAATAGATTTTGAAAGAATTGCAGGCATTGCCAAGTCTGTAGGTGCTTACTTCATGGTAGATATGGCACATATCGCAGGACTTGTGGCAGCAGGCGAACACGTTTCACCTGTTCCGTATGCAGACATCGTTACAACAACTACACACAAGACTCTTAGAGGTCCAAGAGGCGGTCTTATTCTCACAAACAACGAAGAACTTGCCAAGAAGATTAACAAGGCTATTTTCCCGGGAACTCAGGGTGGTCCACTTATGCACACAATCGCTGCAAAGGCTGTATGTTTTGGCGAAGCTCTCAAGCCGGAATTCAAGGAATATCAGCACAATGTTGTAATTAATGCACAGGCACTTGCGAAGGGACTGCTTGAAAGAGGATTTAACCTTGTATCAGGCGGAACAGACAATCATCTTATGCTTGTTGACCTTCAGCCATTCAACATCACAGGTAAGGAACTTGAACACAGACTTGATGAAGTTTACATCACAGTAAACAAAAATGCAATTCCTAACGACCCACAGAGTCCGTTTGTAACAAGCGGTGTAAGAATCGGAACACCGGCAGTTACAACAAGAGGTCTCGGAGTTGAAGAAATGGGAAAGATTGCAGAATATATATATCTTGCAGCTAAGGACTTTGATGCAAATGCAGACGCAATCAGAGCAGGCGTTACAGAAATCTGCAAGAAGTATCCGCTTTACGAATAATGAAATAAACGTTTTTCCGGCAATAGTCGGAAGATAGTCTTATGGGGCGAACCTGCGAAGCAGGTTCGCCCCAAGGCACTATAAAATGAAAATAAGAGGTGGAAAATGGAGATAGTAAAAAGAGGATATGTGCAGACGGACAGCAGGGATTTCAGCGAAAAGTCTATTGAAATCCTGAAAGAAGCTCAGAAAGATATATATTACCTGCTCAACAGAGATTACCCGATAAAGAACGCAGTAACATTTGTAGGTAACAGATACCTGCTTTCAGAACGTCAGAGAACGGCATTGCAAAGAGCTACATCTTCAAGAGATGCCATAAAGAACAGAATTACGAAACTTTCAAAGAGTGGGGGAACGGCATGGATAGACGGGCTTAACCTTATAATCACGCTTGAAGTGGCACTCTCAGGTTCGACATTGATAAGGTGCATGGACGGAACTATAAGAGATTTGGCAGGGCTGAGAGGTACATACAGACTTATCGACAAGACCGATACAGCCATAAAACTTATAGCAGACAAGATTGAAGAATGTGAATTTTCAGAAGCAATATTCTACCTTGACAAACCTGTTTCAAACACAGGAAGACTTAAACAGCGTATCTATGAAATCACAGAAAAATATCCTTTTAAGACAACAGTGGAACTTGCAGACAATGTCGACACGATACTTGAAGGGAAAGAAAACGTAGTAACCAGTGATGCCATAATACTTGACAGATGTAAAAGCTGGTTTAATTTCAGTGAGGAAATTGTAAGTATCATAGAAACAGCAGAACCGATAGACCTTTCAGGAGGGTTATAATGGGAGTACCGCTTGCAGAGAGAATAAGACCAAAGACACTTGATGAAGTTTTCGGGCAACAGCACTTAATAGGAAAAAACAAACCTTTACGCAGAATCGCAGAAAGCAAATACATTCCGAATATGATTTTTTACGGAGCTTCAGGGACAGGAAAGACAACTATTGCATCAATTATAGCTGAAAACAGCGGAATGTACCTTAAAAAGCTCAACGGAACATCTTCGGGAGTGGCGGAAATAAAGGATATAATTTCCGAACTGGACACATTTTCGGGTTACAACGGAATATTGCTTTACCTTGACGAAATCCAGTATCTCAACAAGAAGCAACAGCAAAGTTTACTTGAATACGTAGAGAACGGGAAAATAACATTGATTGCCTCGACTACGGAAAACCCTTATTTTTCGGTTTTCGGGGCGATATTAAGCCGTTGTACGGTATTTGAATTTAAACCGCTTGAACCGCAGGATATTGAAAAGGCGGTTATCAGAGGCTATAAGTTTCTTGCGAAAGAAATGAAAATAGAAATTGACATGGGTGGAGATATAGAAAAGTATATATCGGAAACTTGCGGCGGAGATGTCAGAAAAGCTCTGAATACGGTTGAATTAAGCGTACTTTCGGGCGAAGCTTACGCAGGCGGAATAAGAGTTGAAGAAGATACCGTTAAACTGCTTTCACAGAAAAGCAGTATGCGTTATGACCGTGACGGCGACAGCCATTACGATATACTTTCGGCATTTCAGAAATCAGTAAGAGGTTCTGACGAAAATGCGGCACTTCACTATATGGCAAGGCTTATAGAAGCAGGCGATATAGTTTCGCTTTCGAGAAGACTGCTTGTAACTGCTTCCGAAGATATAGGTCTTGCATATCCGCAGGCGGTAAGCATAGTAAAATCTTGTGTGGACAGTGCCTTGCAACTCGGATTACCGGAGGCGAGAATACCTCTTGCACAAGCTGTAATACTGCTTTGCACTTCCCCCAAGTCGAACAGTGTAATTACCGCAATAGACACGGCTCTTGAAGACGTGAGAAACGGAAACAGCGGAGAAATACCGTTGCATTTAAGGGACTGTCACTATGACGGTGCTGAGAAACTTGGCAGAGGAGGTTACAAATACCCTCATGATTACCCCGGACACTATGTTGAGCAACAATATCTTCCCGACAATCTGAAAGACAGAGTTTACTACAAGTTCGGAAACAATAAAAACGAAAGACTTGCAGAGGAATACAGAAGAAAATTAAAGCTTAAAGAAAGCTCACAGGAAATATAAACACCATATATGCGAATATGGGATTGTATAATATATTATTTATCTATATCTTCGGGTTATATAACTATTGACAAAGATTTAACGGTAGATTATAATGAATACATAAATAATCACTATGCATAGGAAGAAACAATACTTTAAGGGGGCTTAATCATAAATGGACAGTCAGGGCAGGAAACCAAAAAAATATAAGGTTCTTATTGTTGATGACTCGGAAATGAATCGTGCAATTCTTACGGATATGCTTGAAGATGAATTTGATGTTATAGAAGCATCAGACGGAGCGAAGGCAATATCAATATTGAAAACCTTTTCGGCAGATATTTCGCTTGTTCTGCTTGACATTGTAATGCCGGAGATGGACGGATTTGATGTACTGGCGATGATGAACAAATATGACTGGCTGAGCAATATTCCTGTAATTATGATTTCCTCTGAAAATTCGCCGTCATGTGTCGAAAGGGCATATGAACTGGGGGTTTCTGATTATATAAGCCGACCTTTTGACGCTCTTGTAGTCCAGAAAAGAGTAAAAAATACAATAATGCTCTACAGCAAACAAAGAAGGCTTATAGGAATGGTAGCAGACCAGATTTACGAGAATGAGAAAAACAACAACCTCATGATTTCCATATTGAGCCATATCGTAGAATTCAGAAACGGAGAAAGCGGGCTTCATGTTCTGCATATCCATACAATAACGAAATTGCTTCTTGAGCATCTCATAAGAAAAACGGATAAGTATCAGCTTACACATTCCGACATAAAGCTTATAACAATAGCATCAGCCCTTCACGATATAGGCAAGATAGCTATTCCGAGTGATATTATAAATAAACCGGGACGTTTCACTAAGGAAGAATTTGATATAATGAAGACACATTCAACAATAGGTGCTTCAATGCTGAAAGAACTGCCGTTTTATCAGAATGACCCGCTTGTGAGAGTAGCATATGAAATTTGCAGATGGCACCACGAAAGATGGGACGGACGAGGTTATCCGGACGGGCTTAAAGGCGATGAAATACCGGTTTCGGCACAGATTGTTTCAATCGCAGACGTGTATGACGCACTTACGAGCGACAGAGTATATAAAAAGGCTATCCCTCACGAAGAAGCTGTAAGAATGATGGTAAATAATGAATGCGGCGTATTCAATCCGCTTTTACTGGAATGTTTCCTCGAAATAGCAGATGTAATAAGAGATGAACTGAGAGAAAATTCTCCTCATGAAATACAGAGAAAAGAACTTGACAGTATAGCCGATGAGATGATAAATAATCAGGAAATTTCAGCTTCTGAACGCACATTTAATTTACTTCAGCATGAACGATGGAAGTATAATTTTTTCGCCTCGCTTGAAATACAGTTTGAGTATACAAGAAATCCGGCTGTACTGATGTTTTCGGAATACGGAGTTAAAAAGTACGGATTGCCGGAGGTAATTTCCAACCCCGCCGAAAATGAAGAACTTAAAGAAATCATAGGCGAAGAAAATATAGAAGAATTTACGAAAAAAATGCAGTCCGCTAAACCGAATGACGAAGACATTGAATACAAGTGCAGGATGAAACTCGGCGGAGAACTGAAAGACTGCAATATTATCAGCCGTATAACATGGTCAGATGCCAAAGTACCTAAGTTTGAAGGCTTTATAGGAAAGGTAGTCATAAAACAATAGTATTGAAAGGAAGTTTCAAAAAATGACTCTGAAAGAATGTTATGACGCAATGGGCGGAGATTACGAAGGAGTATTTGCACGTCTGAGGAGTGAGAAGTTTCTGAAAAAGTTTGCAACGAAATTTCTCACAGATAAAAGTTACAATAATATCTGTACAGCACTTGAAAACAAGGACTTTGAAGAAGCGTTCAGGGCATCGCATACGCTTAAAGGCGTGTGTCAGAACTTAGGATTTGACAGACTTTATAAGTCAAGTCATGACCTTACTGAAATTTTCAGAGAGGGAAAGGACAACCCCGGTGCGATAGATACAGACAGCCTGAATGAACTCATGAAGCAAGTTACAGAAGATTATGAAGTTACGGTTTCAGCAATAAAGAACCTTGATGAATAAGTAAGTTAAGAGCCTGGGGCGCGGCTGCCAGGCGGGTGGGCGGCCTGCAGTCTATATAAGGAAAGATAATTAATTATTATAAAAAAAAGACAGACACAAATAGAACG
>URWK01000079.1 GCA_900551505.1 uncultured Ruminococcus sp.
TTCGCCCTCCAAAAAGCCGGGCGACCGCCCTTATACAAAAAATCGGACAACCGCACACTAAGGGGCGGTCGCCCGAAACCAAACTTATATTTTTCTCCCATCTGTAACACAAGTTCGGCTATCGCTGTTTTCCTTATTCTCTCTTTTGAAAACTTTTTTCGCCCTCCAAAAAGCCGGGCGACCGCCCTTATACAAAAAATCGGACAACCGCACACTAAGGGGCGGTCGCCCGAAGCTAACCTTATATTTTTCTTCCATACGCTATTATAAGGCTGATTATTGCCCACAATAAGTTGTAGATAAGCACCGAAGATGCTGTTGTCTGGTCAAACGATTTAAGCATTATGAAAACTATTGCCAAAACTATTCCGAGAATTGCGGAAGCACTTTGTAACACAAGTCCCGCTACTGCTGTTTTTCTTATTCTCTTTGCAGAAATCAGCAAGTCGCTCATTGTCGGAAAATCATTTTCACAAGCCATAGAGGCACTCTGTTTTGAAACGGGGCTTACCTGTTCTTCAAATTCCCTGTGCATTTTTTCAGGGATAATTTTAAGCATTTCTTCAGGCACTCCGAATACTTCCGCAAGCTTTGAAATTGTTATCAGTGAATCAACACTTCTCAGCATAAGGCATATATTGTTGTTTTCCAGATTGTGCAATGCCTGCTTTACTGCGAAACTCGGGCGAATGTCTATTATAAACATTGCTGAAAGATTTCCCGAAACCGAAAGGTACACCGCTTCTCTGTTTCCTGCCGTATATTCTTTTTCTTTTGACTTTGTGGGGATTCCTTCAATGCTGTGACTTGTCATAAGCTCCCTGTTCCCAAGCAGTATCCTTTTGTTGTCTATCCATCCACACAAACCTGCTGAATTTTCATATGCGTAATTCTCAACAGGTCTTAAAAGTTCCCTGTTGCCTGAAAGTATATCCATAAAAATGTGCCTTAAAATACTGTTTGCGTGAGATGTAAGGCTTGCCGCATCAATTATAGCATCATCAATTTTCGTATCTGAAAATGTCTTGATTGCATGAAGTCTTACTGTTCCTTTCGGAAAAAGCTGGTCAGCGTCCGCCATACATGAATTTATATCATAAAAGTCATCTACGCTCTGATACCCTAACAACACTGCCGAACGTTCCGAATACTTTTCGGAAGCCTTGAGCAACGGAACATTTACGGTCATTGTGATTGCAATACAACTGCACAATGACATACAAAGTGCGAAAATTTCAAAGCCTGCATGAACCGCATAAGGCATAAAAATATTCCTGAACAGTAATGCCGAAAATACCGCCACCAATGCCGATACTGCCGTTATTATCGGAACTGCTTTCTGACTGTATTTGTCCGCAATGTCAGCCGAATATGTATATTTCAGAAAGTCTGTGAGAAAATCTGTTTTCCTTATTTTTGCAAGTATCGGATAGTCAACATATGTTCCCCTTGTTATACGCCTTGCAAGTTCTTCATTTTCGACATACAAGATTGCGTAATGTTCCGCCACATCACTCGATACAAATTCAAAGTTGTTTATCGCCCTGTCAACCGTTATCAGTTTTCCGACCGCATTAAACAGAAGTGATATTACCGCAACGGGTATATACACATGAAACATATTGCTTGAAATCTGGCTTGGGGCGAAAAACATGAATATTCCTGCCACAAACGCTGAAAACCATGAAAACGCCGAAAACGTATCACTGTCCGACCTGCCTTTGAAAAATTTCCTTATTCCGCTGAATATACAACCGAATGATGAAAACAGTGAAAGCACACTTATTATGAGCTGTATCAGAACATGACTTTTCGGTGCAATCGTTGCATTTATCATTTCCGGCATTTTCAGATTGCAGTTGTTCGCAAGTGCTATATAACAACATATTACCGACAATATCCCCAAAAGCGTCACTCTGAAAACTATTTTCCCTCTCAGGTCAAGCAGGTCATTGAAAAGTTGTGCTGACTGCTTCTTGTCTGTGAAGTCGTCAAAACCTTTCTTTCGCTTTTTGGTTTCCGAATTCTTTTCCTTGTCCTCGATTTCGAGAAAGTCCGTGTCAGGCGTTGCCTTTACTTCGATTTTTGAATTTTCGGTACGCTTTGACTTTCTCTTTTCCGCAATTTCCTTTTTGGCGGTATCTATATTTTTAAGGACTTTTTTCACCTGTGAAGATTCCTGATTATTGTCCTTTTCAGTCTTTTTGCCGTTATCAAGCTCGGGTTGCGGGTCAATATTTACCGTCTTGTTTTCCTGTGTAACTATCTTCTGGAATGTATCAGTATCTTCTGCACTTTCCGTATTTTCGTCTTCCTCGTCAATGTCATAGTCAAGAGGTTTGAAAACATTTTCCGCATCGTCTTCAACGGGTTCAGGAATATCTGGCAATTCAAAAGTTCCTTCAAAGACCAGTTGCTTATTGTATTCTTCAAGCTTTCTGAGTTCTTCTGAGTCTTCCTGTTGTTCGTTATCTTCCTGTTCCTGCTCAACTTCCGATTGTACTGCGGGTTTTTCCTCTGAAACGTCGTTTTCTGCTGGCGGGGCAGGCGGAATTTCCTCAACGGTTTCTTCGGTAACATCAGGCGGTTCGGAAGATTCTTTTTCTGCCTCCGAAAAGATTTCTTCTATTTCGGGGTCTTCTGCCGGTTCATCATTGTTCTTTATGCTTACGGAAAAATGTTTTTTTCTTGGAGCTTCCTCAAAGATAGGCACGTCCATATTGTCAATGTCTATTTCCGAAAGAATAGTACGCCTTTTCGGTATCGGTTCAGGGTCAACTTCCTCAAAATATGTATGTTCCTCTGCTTCGTCCTGCTCCGAAATGTCATTAAGATTTATATATTCGGGTTCTTCGTCCTCCTCGTCCTCGTAAGTCGAATATACAAGTCCGCTGTTTTCTGTCTGTTCCGATTCCTCTTCATCTTCAAGCTGTTTTATTTCTGATTCTTCGTCTTCCTCCGCCTTTACTTCTTCAAGAACAGGTTCGGGAAGATTTTCGGGTTCTACGGCTTCTTCTGCCTCTATTATTTCCTCTGGAATTTCTTCCGTGTCTTCTTCAAGGGTAGTTTCAGGAAGTTCTCCGGGTTCTTCTGTCTGCGTTTCTTCCGTCTTTATTTCTTCAACAACAGGTTCAGGAAGTTTTTCAGGTTCTTTTGTTTTTATTTCTTCTGTTTCCGGAATTTTTTCAGGTTCTTCTGTCGTTGCTTCTTCTGTCTTTATTTCTTCAACAGCAGGTTCAGGAACTTTAGCTTCAACTTCTGTTATCTTCGGCTTTTCGGGATTTTCCGGTATCGGAAGATTTATGGATTTTTCTGATATTTCCACTTCTTCCGCTTCTGAAATAATCGTTTTAGGCTTGTTGTTTTCCCTGACTTCTTCTAATATCTCGTTTACTGTCGGATTTGTTTTTTCCGACTGCTCAATTTCTTCTTTATGTCTTTTTACTGCGAAAGGGTCATACTTGCGTCTTTCCTTTCCGGCAAGCTTCGGCGAAATACTTTCCACTATCGGAACAGAAATCTGTTCCTGATTGTTTCTATTAAAAGCATTGCGTCTGGAGGAAAAATCATCGGGCTTTCTGTTCTGTGCCATCTGATGTCCTCCTTTTTATACCGGTTTATTTCTCTGGCGTACCGCCTCATACATAAAAATTCCCGCTGCAACCGATGCGTTCAGAGATGTTATTTTGCCGTACATGGGTAAACGTAACAGAAAATCGCATTTTTCTCTTATAAGTCTTCCCATTCCGAAGCCCTCAGAACCTATTATCAACGCCATGCTTCCTCTGAGGTCTACTCCGTCATAATTTTCTCCCTCTGCATCCGTCCCGTATATCCAGACTCCGTTTGCCTTCAGCATATCAATCGTTGTCGCAAGGTTTGAAACTCTCGCAACAGGCAACCAGCTTGCAGCACCTGCGGAAGTCTTATATACTGTCTGGCTGAGGGTGGCACTTCTTCTCTTAGGAATAATCAGCCCGTCAGCTCCTGCCGATTCAGCGGTACGGATAATTGCACCGAGATTATGCGGGTCTTCTATCTCGTCACAGATTATTATAAACGGGTTAGTGCCTTTTTTCTTTGAAACCGCAAGAATATCTTCAACGCTTACATATTCCGCATAAGAACCTATTGCGACAACCCCCTGATGTACCGCTCCGCCCGAAAGTTGTGATAATTTCTGTTCGCTGACATTTTTTACTACAACTCCGTTCGTGCGAGCAAGAGAACTTATATGCCCAAGGCTTCCTCCGCTTCCGCTCATGTAAAGCGTATCAATAGGTTTTCCGGCTTTCAGAGCTTCTATTACCGGATTTCTGCCACAGATTATCTCACTGAAATTCTTTTCGTTCATAACACACTCACTTCTATTCTTCATAAAAAAATTTATATTATCAATGACTACTGAAAGTAACAGTAAGCTTAAATTCAATAATCATTTTAATTATATCATCTTTACAATCAAAATACAACGCTTTTTCACTCAAATCGGAGTAAATTAAGTATATGTAAATAATTTTATGTAATTTTATTAAATGTATTGATTTTTACTTTTCACAATACTATACTTTAATTAGCACTCAAGAAGTGAGAGTGCTAAAGAACTAAAACAGATAAAAAGGGGAATAAAATCATGGAAACAAAACAGTTTAAGGCTGAATCAAAACGCCTTCTTGAAATGATGATTAATTCTATTTATACACATAAGGAAATCTTTCTCCGTGAATTGATTTCAAACGCCAGCGATGCTATAGACAAGCTTTACTTCAAGTCACTCACAGATGACAAGGTTGGCTTGAACAAGTCCGATTTCGCAATCTGGCTCGAACCGGACAAGGATAAGAAAACTCTTACCATTTCCGATAACGGTATCGGTATGACTGCGGAAGACCTTGAAAATAACCTCGGTACTATCGCACAGAGCGGTTCACTTGCATTTAAATCGGAGAACGAACTCGGCGATGAT
The DNA here is from genome assembly GCA_900551505.1 of uncultured Ruminococcus sp. GTDB lineage: Bacteria > Bacillota > Clostridia > Oscillospirales > Ruminococcaceae > UBA5884. The sequence continues at coordinate 4,967 of URWK01000079.1, forward strand.
GTAAATATTATCGGTCAGTTCGGTGTAGGTTTCTACTCGGCTTTCATGGTCGCAAAGAAAGTTACCGTAATTTCAAAGGCTTACGGTTCTGACAAGGCTTACAAGTGGGTTTCTAATGGCGTTGACGGCTACACAATCGAAGAAACCGATGAAACCGACAAGACCGGTACAAAAATCATTCTCGAAATTAAAGACGACAACGATGACGAAAATTACAGTCAGTACCTTGAAACATTCGCCCTCGAAAACCTCGTTAAGAAGTATTCCGATTACATCAGCTTCCCTATAAAGATGATGGTCGAAAATACCGTTCCTAAAGCAGGCACGGAAGACAGCGAAAACCCCGAATATGAAAAGGTTATGGAAGAAAGAACCCTGAACAGCATGGTTCCTATCTGGAGAAAGAACAAGAACGAACTTAAAGACGAAGATTATGACACTTTCTATCGTGAAAAGTTCTATGATTACACAAAACCGCTTCTCCATATCCATTCAAAATCCGAAAGCGTTCCGGCATACAGCACACTTTTATATATCCCTGCCAAAGCTCCTTACGATTACTATTCAAAGAACTTTGAGAAGGGCTTACAGCTTTATTCAAACGGCGTAATGATTATGGACAAGTGCGGTGAACTGCTTCCTGACTATTTCAGTTTCGTAAAGGGTATTGTCGATTCGGAAGACCTTTCACTCAATATCTCAAGAGAAATGCTCCAGCATGACCGCCAGCTTAAAACAATCGCAAAGGGCATTGAAAGAAACATCAAGAACGAACTTAACAAGATGCTGAAAAACGACAGGGAAAATTATGAAAAGTTCTTCAAGGCTTTCGGCAGACAACTTAAATACGGCATTTACTCGGATATGTTCGGCGAAAAGAAAAAACTTCTTCAGGATTTACTGCTTTTCTACTCATCAACCGAAAAGAAGCTTACCACACTTGAAGAATATGTAACCAGAATGAAAGAAGAACAGAAATTCATTTACTATGCTGTCGGTGAAACTAATGAAAGAATTGAAAGCCTCCCACAGATTGAAGCGGTTAAGGAAAAAGGCTATGAAATTCTTTATCTCACAGAAGACGTTGATGAATTCTGCATAAAGGCTATGACCGATTACAACGAAAAACCTTTCAAATCTGTTTCCGAAAGTGACCTTGGTCTTGAAACAGAAGAAGAAAAGAAACAGACTGAAGAAAAAGTTAAGGAACAGACCGAAGAAAACAAAGACCTCTTTACAGAAATGACTGACGCTCTTAACGGCGAAATCAAATCTGTCCGCATTTCCACAAAACTTAAAACTCACCCTGTTTGCATTTCTACAGACGGTCAGATTTCACTCGAAATGGAAAAGCTTATCAACGCAATGCCTAACGACCAGAA
>URWK01000080.1 GCA_900551505.1 uncultured Ruminococcus sp.
TTTTTTTTTTTTTTTTTTTTTTTTTTTTTTTTTTTTTTTTTTTTTTTTTTTTTTTTTTTTTTTTTTTTTTTTTTTTGGTGGGGGGGGGGGGGGGGCGGCGCCGGGGCCCGCCCCCCCCCCCCCCCCCGAAACTTCCCGTATAAAGTTACTGTCTGATTAGTTGTTTCCTACAATGATTTTCGCTACTTCGATAAGGTCAGCAATGTTTACTTTTCCGTCACCGTTGACATCTTTACCGATACCGCCGATTCCCGTTATATGCTGTGCGAGGCTGTACAAGTCCATAATGTTAACCTTGCCGTCACCGTTAATATCGCCCTTTTCGCCGTCCTGCTCAACTGTGGTAGTTGTTTCAGGAGTAGTTGCGGTTGTATCTTCTGTGGTGGTAGTGGTTTCTTCCGGAGTTGTGGTAACTTCTGTGGTAGTGGTAGTCATTGCAGTTTCTGTCGGATAAGTTTCCGTTATTGTCGTGCCTGTCTTTGCGATTGAAATTACATTGTTGTTCTGTTCGTCATAGACAAGGTCAACCGTATCGCCGTATTCAAGCAGACTGTCAGGAGCAGCAATAATAAATGACGGTACTTTTCCCATTGTGTAAGTCTTGTTCCTGTCTTTCTGGTCAACAAACACAAAGTCATATGTATAGTCGTCATTTTTCGTTACCGATTTGACAATAAGATGATATGTTACTGTCGTAATGGTTGTGGTTTCTTCAACGCCGATTTTTTCAAATGTAATATCTGTCATGTTATTTGCATTGTAAGTGATTTTTACAATATCGCCTGTATTGAGTCCATAAAGTTTTTCTCTCGGAACGTTCTTTATTTCGCCGATAATATCGGAAGTTTCGTATTTAACAGTATACTTTCCGTTATCTTCTTTTGTCATACTTCTGATAACGCCTGTTACTTCTGTAAGAGTAGCTTCTGTAGTAGTGGCTTCTGTAGTAGTGGTGGTAGTTGCCTCATATTCTTCCGTGGTCATGAATTTGAGAGTAATATCGTTTTCTTCCTCAACGTACCTCTGAGCGATTCCGCCTTCCTTGCCCACAAGAACTATAGGATTTACAACATCTCCGCAGTTCTTGAAGCTTTCGATACCGATATTTGTAACGCTGTCAGGAATTTTCACAACACGGAGCGAGCCACAGCCTGAAAATGCTTTTCCGCTTATGTTTGTAAGACCTTCATGAAGATTTACTTCTTTAAGGTTTATGCAAAGCTGGAAGCAGTAATTGCTTATGCTCTTGATTGTTTCCGGAATGTCGATGCTTTCAAGGGCGAAACAGCTCTTGAAAGCATAGTTACCCATGGTCTTGATGTTCGGTGAAAGCTTGATTTCCGTAACCGCATTACAGCCGTCAAAAGCTGAATTTCCTATCTTTGTAACTGAATCCGGAAGAATTATTTTTTTAAGGCTCTTGCAGTTCTGGAAAGAGTATGCCCCAATTTGTTCAAGCCCTTCCGAAAATTCAACTTCTTCAAGGTTCGTGCAATCCTGAAATACATTGTAGCCGATTTTGGTAACTGTTGACGGAATTACTATCTTAGTAAGCCCTTCCATGCCCTTGAACAAGTTGTTTTCAAGTTCAACTACAGGATATCCCTCAATTTCTGACGGAATTGCAACCGCACCTGTAATATCCGATGATACACCTGTAATTACAACTTCCCTGTTAAATCTCACCTCATATGTAACAGTGTTTGTGTCGGCGGAAATTGTAATTGGGTTAAGCGAATTCCCCGAAATTTCCGGAAGCAATGTTGCTGTGCCTGCAAGCATTGCAATTGCTGTAAGTGTAGCACAAATTTTTCTTTTTGTGATTTTTGAAACCATCTCTTTTTAACTCCTTTTTAGTTTATTTATATCGGCTTTTCCGGGCGACCGCCTGCAAAGCAGACGGTCGCCCGGAAAAGCTCAGTTTCTCTCAATTGACATTGTGGCAACTGCATTAAGGCTTTCATCGGCTCTTTTCCCTGCAAGGTATTCATAATAACCTTGGCAAGCTATCATCGCACCGTTATCGCCACAATACTTCTTTTCGGGCATATAAAATTCAAAACCGTTCTTTTCGCAGGCTTCCGACAAAGCTTTTCTTACTCCCGTGTTTGCGGAAACTCCGCCCGCTAAGGCAATTTTCCCGTAACCAAGAGCTTTTCCTGCGTTAATGGTCTTTTCGGTAAGTATTTCCGCAATGGTCTTCTGAATACTTGCAGACAAATCATTTCTGTTAATTTCCTGTCCTCTCTGTTCCGCATTGTGTACAAGATTTACCACGGAAGTTTTAAGCCCCGAAAAACTGAAATCATATTCACTTCCCGCAACTTTCGGGTGTGGAAGTACATAAGCATCAGGATTACCCGACTGTGAAGCATTATCAATATGAACTCCGCCCGGATACGGAAATCCCATAGCCCTTGCGGTTTTGTCGAAACATTCGCCTGCCGCATCATCTCTTGTGCGTCCTACTATTCTGAATTTAGTATAGTCAAGGACTTCTACTATATGACTGTGTCCTCCGCTTGCGACAAGACAGAGATAAGGCGGTTTCAAATCCGGGTGCGAAATGTAATTTGTGGCTATATGCCCTGCAATATGATGAACCGGTACAAGCGGTTTACCCGTTGCCATCGCAAGCCCCTTAGCAAAGCTCACGCCCACAAGCAAAGCCCCTATAAGTCCGGGGGCATATGTTACGGCTATAGCGTCCACCTGCTCAAGAGTTATTCCCGACTGTGCAACCGCTTCACGCACTACTCCGAGAATGTTCTCGCAATGTCTTCTCGAAGCGATTTCAGGAACTACACCGCCGTATTTTTTATGTTCTTCAATCTGTGTGGAAACGACTGACGACAATATCTGAGTACCGTCTTTTGAAATGCTTACCGCCGTTTCATCGCACGAACTTTCTATACCAAGAATATACATACTTTAATTAACAACCTCTTTTTCTCTTTTTACTCATGATTATTGCGTTCTCCGAAGGTTTCGTATAATAATTTTTTCTTACCGTGACTTTCTCAAAGCCGTTTTTCAGGTAAAGGGAAATTGCAGGGATATTGCTTTCCCTGACTTCAAGCATATAAATATCTGTGTCCGGAGTTCTTGCCGTAAGCTCGTCAATTAAAACCTGTGCCAGACCTTGCTTCTGAAAATCCCTGTCGGTTGCGACTATATCAATATCCAGAGTTTCAAACATACCCGAAGTTACTATATACGCCGCAATCTTTCCGTCAACCTTTGCTTTAAGGTTCACCGACTGCGGATTATACTCCAGGTGTTCGGCAAACATCTTTTCACTCCATGCATCACCGAAAAGCTTTTTTTCAATTTCCGCTATCTCTTTCAAGTCCTGATTTGTGATTTCGGAAACTTCCGCATTAACCCTTTGCATTATACCAGCTTTCTCCCGTGCCTGCTTCGGCTGTAAGTTTCACGCCGAAATCAACGGCTCTTTCCATTTCTTCTTCAATTATTTCCGCCACACGTTCAGCAATATTTTTTTCTGCCTCTGCAATAATTTCATCGTGTACCTGCAAAATCAGAAATGCTTTAAGATTTTCGGCTTTAAGTCTTCTATAAATTTTCACCATCGCAATCTTTATAATATCCGCTGAAGTTCCTTGAATTGGGGCATTCATTGCCATTCTTTTTCCTTCAGCCTTTATTTTCTGATTGGAAGAACGGATTTCATGAATGTATCTTCTTCTGTTAAAAAGCGTTGAAACGAAACCGTACTTTTCCGCCTGCTCAACGGTCTTTTCCATAAAATCTTTAACTTTCGGGTACTGTCTGAAGTAGTTTTCAATATATCTGCTTGCCTGCTCCTTGGTAATTCCGGTATCCTTTGCGAGAGAGAAAGCACCTATTCCGTACACTATCCCGAAATTTACGGCTTTGGCGTTGCTTCTCATTTCCTTTGTAACCTGTTCAGGCTTAACGCCCATAATCTGTGAAGCCGTTATTGCGTGAATATCCGCACCGTCTTCAAAAGCCTTTATCATATTTTCGTCCCTGCTCAGACCTGCAAGTATTCTCAGTTCAATCTGGCTGTAATCCGCATCAATCAAAGTGTTTCCCTGACCTGCAACAAAAAATTTTCTCATTTCCCTGCCGAGTTCGGTTCTTACGGGAATGTTCTGCATATTGGGTTCTGCGGATGAAATTCTTCCCGTGCGTGTTTCGGTCTGCTTGAAAAGTGTGTGTATTCTTCCGTCCGGCTGGACTTTCGACAGTAACCCCTCAACATAGGTTGATTTAAGCTTTGAATATTTCCTATACTCCAGGATTGCCTCAGTTATCGGGTAATCGTCTTTGATTTCTTCAAGAACGTCCGCACTTGTAGAATAACCTGTTTTGGTTTTCTTTTTTGCAGAAATATTCATATCTTCAAATAAGACTTCCCCAACCTGTTTAGGTGAAAGAATATTAAACCGCTTTCCTGCCATGAGGTAAATGCCTTCTTCGATTTCTTTCATTTCCCTGTCAAGCTTTTCACCAAATTTCTTTACTCCCTCGGTGTCAATCGCTATACCGTTTTTCTCCATCTCTGCAAGGACTTCCGTAAACGGCATTTCTATCTCAAACAAAAGGTTTCTCATTCCTGCTCTTGTGATTTGTTCAAGCACTATCGGGTAAAGTTCCTTAAGCATCGTAATATCGTCAGTATATTGAAGTCTGTTCGCAATGCACATAGATTTCACGGAATAGTCGGGCATATCGGAATTGAGCAGGTAGCCGGCAACGTTCAGGTCAAAGATTACATTTTTCAGTTCCGCCATATGATAAAGCGGTTTCGCATTGTCGGTTATCTTCTTGCAGTTGCTTGATAAAGCTTTTTTAATCAGGTCGCCGTCTTCCGAAAAATAGACTTTTCCGTCTGTGGCAAACCATATTTTTTCATTTGATACAATTATAAAGGCTTCTTCCGTGCCTGCAATTACTTCTTCGGTCAGCGGAAAAATTTCGGTTTCCTCTGCCTTTTCGTTCTTTGCAGGCGGTACAAGCTTCATTCTGTTTCTGAGGTCGTACATTTCCAGGTCTGAAATAATCCTGTAAAGTTCGTCATTGTTAAGCGGTTGTATCCTGTAATGTTCAATGTCCGTGTCTATCCGGCAATCCCTTTTTATTGTCGCAAGCCATTTGCTTTCTTCTGCGTCCGCCTTTCCGTTCTCAAGCTTTGTCTTTACTGCCTTTTTAATATCTCCCGTTTCAAGCTCAGAATATATTTTCTCAATCGTTGCGTATTCCCTTATGAGAGTTTCTGCGGTTTTCTTTCCCACTCCCGCAACTCCCTTGATATTATCAGAACTGTCTCCGCAAAGGGCTTTGAAGTCAATCAGGTTTATCGGCTCAAATCCGTATTCCTCTTTGAATTTCTCAACCGTATATTCAATAGTGCCTTTTCCGTCAGGCGTTTTCTTCGTGGTAAGATATTTAACCGTGGTGTTTTCCGAAATAAGCTGAAAACTGTCCCTGTCACCTGTCAGCAATACGCATTTATTGCCCGTATCTTCGCAAGCCTTCGAGAGTGTCCCAAGCATATCATCAGCTTCAAATCCTTCCAGCTCCACTCTTTTTATCCCGAAATTATCTATGATTTTCTTGATTATTTCAAGCTGTGTAAAAAGTTCGTCAGGCATTTCCGACCTGTTCGCCTTGTAAGTCGCAACCGCTTCATGTCTGAAAGTATTGTGATTTACGTCAAACGCTACCGCCACACAATCCGGTTTTATATCGGCAACTTCTCGCATATATATGTTCATGAAGCCTTTTATGGCGTTTGTCGGTACTCCTTTACTGCTGTTCATCGGTGGTAAGGCATGAAATGCCCTGTGTATAAGGCTGTTTCCGTCTATTACCAGTAATTTCATTATCAATTTCTCCTTACTTTAATTTCAGAATAAATTCCGTTTCCCCACGATTAAGACCAACTATTTTCCTTTCAAGTCTTGGATGAGAAAAACTACCTCTCACAAATGTCTGTAATGCATTGCCGTTTGAATAGCCGTGAACAACACTGACACTTTTTGTATCTTTCGGACAACTTGTGAGGAATTTCGCTAATTCTCTCTTGGTTTCCGCCACCGTCATTCCATGCAAGTCTACTTCATATGTATATCCGAATTTTGAAATATGCATTTTTTTCACCTCCGTTAATTTTTAAAATTATGTTCTCCGCCGAAAACGGAATTTCTATTTGTTTTTAATTTATTGTGTTCAAGGGTGAACATCAGAAAACATTGCATTTCTCCAATATTTAATTAAGTCTTCCGTATAGGGCGTGGGGGGGGGGGGGGGGGGGCCGCCCCGCGGGGGG
>URWK01000081.1 GCA_900551505.1 uncultured Ruminococcus sp.
GGGGGGCCGCCGCCCGCCGCGCCCCCGCCCCCCCCCCCCCCCCCCACAACTTAAAGGTACGGGAAAGTATCATCGTAAGAGGAACATCGAAACGAGGTATATTATACCGCCACAGCCGACAGACAGTATAAGCGACAGGGAATTGCCGAGAGTGGCGGAAGTAAGGTTATTGCAGAGGACAGCGGAAACCGTACACAGAACCGAAGAATAAGCCACAGGCAAAAAGATTTTTGCGATATGTAATTTTACGCCCGTTTCCCTGACGAAGCACACCAGCGACAGCACAAGAATTACAGCATAACAAAGTGCTGTAGAGATTGAAGCCCCCGAAACATTTATTTCGGGAACAGGCACAAGAACCAGATTGCCGGCAAGCTTAACAACTACACCCACAAGCATTATTTTTACAGGCAAGTCGGCACGTCCGACCGCTTGTAACATACTGAACACGGGAAACGACAAGCAAAGCAGAATTACAGCTATGCCGAGAAATGAGAGGCTTCTGTAAGACACAAGAATTTCCGCAGTCCTTGACGGGTAGAGGAATAATAAAATCTGCCTTGAGAGAAAGCACATTCCAAGCCCTGACGGAACAGCGATAAAGGCGGTAGCCTTCAGGGCGGAACGTGAATTTTCCGCAAGCTTTTCAATATTTTTTTCGGCGTGAGCTTCCGCAACAGACGGAATAACGCCTTTACCGAACATATTTGTTATTGACGGTACGAGATTAAAAACCGTTATGGCAAGTCCGTTAAAAGAACCGTATACGAAATTCGGAAATTCCGTGGGTGAAATTCCCGTTGGCATGAAGTTCTCTGCAAAGTATTGCGGAAAGCGTTCTACCGCTCTTTCAAGGCACTTCATAATCGTGAGCAGGTCTGTAAGAGAAGTTAAATTTGTGACCAGTGAACCGACTGACACGGGAATAAGCACCGAAAAAATTTGTTTGAGAATGGTTTTGCGTGGCATAACGGTTTTATCATTCTCAATCATGCTTTTTGAAATTCCGTCACCGCCGAATTTGTCACGGATTATCAGAAAGAACATTCCGGCAAAAGACGAAAGAGTTATTCCGAGAACCGCCATAGCCGAACAAGCCGTTACAAGTTCCGTACCTTCCGGAAAGTATTCAAGAACCCATGGATTTTCCGCAGTATACAGGCACAGCCCAAGCCCGCAGAAGAGTTTAACCAGTGCTTCTATGAGTTGCGAAACGGCTGTAGGATACATATTTTTCAGTCCTTCATAATAGCCACGGTAAACCGACATTATGCACCCGAACAACACTGACGGGGCTATTAACATAATGCACACAAAGGCTTGTTTGTCGTTCATCGTGGAAATGGCGAAAGGCTTTGAGAGCAAGCCTATGAACAGACTCCCGATAAGCCCTATTACCGAAAACAGAAGCAGACTTATATTTTTAATACGCCTTACATTCCTGTACTGCCCGAATGCCGATTGTTCAGCAACTTGTTTTGCAATTGCCGTGGTAAGCCCCGTTACCGTAACGGCGTACACGGGAAGAAAAAGCCCATAGGCAGAACTGAAATAGCCCATGCCTGTCCCCCCAAGTGTATTCGTAAGGGGGATTTTAAAAAATGCCCCGATAACTTTCGCTATAATCGCAGATGCAATAAGAATAACCGAACCTTTGAGGAAGTCCTGCTTTTTCAAAAAATCAGCCCCTTTTATATATTATATATAAATTTATGTTGCCGAAACCGAAAATATGTGATATAATCTTAGTTGTGACGATTAAGAAATGACGTAACTCAATCAAAATTAAAGGAGCATTGAAATATGGACTATATTTTTTCCCAGAAAGTTTCACAATTACAGCCGTCTGCAATCCGTGAAATCCTTAAATTTACAAGTGACCCGTCAGTAATTTCTTTCGCAGCGGGAAATCCTGCACCGGAAGCTTTTCCGGTTGAAGAAGTAAACAAAATTTCAAAAGAAGTTCTTACAGAAAATCCGATACTTGCATTGCAGTATAACATTACAGAAGGTTATACACCGCTCAGAAACACACTTAAAAAGCTTATGGAAGAAAGAGGTTGTTTCGACCCTGAACGAGATGACCTTATCATTACTTCGGGAGCTCAGCAGGCTAATGAACTTTCCTGCAAGGTTCTTTGTGATGAGGGCGACACCCTTATTTGTGAAGCACCAAGCTTCATAGGTTCTCTCAATTCCTTTAAGTCATACAAGACAAATATTATAGGCGTTGAGCTGGAAAATGACGGCATAAACATTGAAAAACTCGAAGAAACTTTAAAGGCTAATCCTAAGACAAAGCTTATATATCTCATTCCGAATTTCCAGAACCCGACAGGAAATACAATGTCGTTTGAAAAGAGAAAAGCTGTATACGAACTCGCAAAGAAGTACGGTGCGGTAATCCTTGAAGACAATCCGTACGGCGATTTGAGATTTGCAGGTGAGAATGTACCTTCAATCAAGACTCTTGACAAGGACGGAATAGTTATTTACACAGGCACTTTCTCGAAGATACTCGCTCCGGGACTCAGAGTAGGCTATGTTGTCGCTCCAAAGGAAATCATTCAGAAAATTGTTGTCTGCAAGCAGTTATCCGAATTTAACACAAAAATATGGGCTCAGGTTATCTGCGAAAAGTTCCTTGAAGAATACGACCTTGAAGAACACCTTGCGAAAATCAGAAAAGTTTACGAAAGAAAGTGTAATCTTATGCTTGACCTGATGGACAAACATTTTTCAAAGAAGATAGAGTACACCAGACCGCAGGGAGGATTGTTCATCTGGGCAACACTTCCGCAGGGCAGCGATATGCCTGCATTCTGCAAGAAAGCTGTTCAGGATTACAAAATTGCCGTAGTTCCGGGAAATGCTTTCACAGTAAACGACACAGACCCGACAACTTCATTCAGACTTAATTTCTCAACCCCTACAGACGAACAGATTACTAAGGGTTGCGAAATCCTCGGCAAAATGACCAAGGAAATGCTGGGCGACTGATAAGACTTATAAAAAAATTAAATTCAGAAAGGAAGTCAGAACATGGCTATAAGAAGAACCACCCCGAGAGACAGATACGGAGTGTGTGAACAGTACCTTGCAACCAGAATAAGAGCTTTGACAATGCCACCTTCGGCAATAAGAATAAGGCTTACCGCAGATGACCAGGTTTACGGTGCTGTAGTTGATATGCCGATGAGTGAAAACCTGCTTACAACACTTGTGGCATACATGAGCGGTACGGCAAACCTTTACTTCAACACAGGCGGCGGAATGGTAGGAGCAGGCCCTAAGTATAAGAGCGTTGAACAGGCTGCGAAAGCTTTCATGCTCAATGCCGGCAAAGTTCTCCCACAGTGCAAGAGAGTAACTTACTATGACCTCCCTGCCGAAAGAACTCATTATATTTATCTCATGGCAAGACGTGGCGTTTACAAGATGGAGATTAACCCCGAAAATATTATGGCTGAAACCCCTGAAAAAAGAATGATATTCAGACTTTATCAGAATCTTCTCAGAGAACTGAGAATGGCACAGCTTAAAGACAAAGCCGAACAGCCACCGATTGTACAAATCAAGTAAAGCGAGGCAATTTCAGATGTTCGATAAGGAAAAAAAGATTATATTCAGCGGTATTCAGCCAACAGGAACTTTCACACTCGGAAACTATATCGGAGCAGTGAGAAATTGGGGGAAGCTTCAGGAAGAATATAACTGTATATACTCAATCGTAAATATGCACGCTATTACAGTAAGGCAAGACCCTGCTAAATTGCGTCAGAATACACTTCAGGCATATGCACTTGTAATGGCTTGCGGAGTAGACCCCGAAAAATCAATACTCTTCATACAGAGCCATGTAAAGACCCATGCGGAAATGAACTGGATACTTTCATGCTGTACACAGTTCGGGGAACTTTCGAGAATGACGCAGTTCAAGGATAAGTCGGCTAAACACCCTGACGACATAAATGCGGGACTTTTCACATATCCGGTACTTATGGCAGGGGATATATTGCTTTACAATGCCGACCTTGTGCCGGTGGGAATAGACCAGAAACAGCATCTTGAACTTGCAAGGAATGTGGCACAGAGATTCAATAACCGTTACAGTCCTACTTTCACCATTCCGGAAGCTTACATTCCTGAAGTGGGGGCAAAGGTTATGTCACTTCAAGACCCTACTAAGAAAATGTCCAAGTCGGAAGAAAATCCGAATGCCTGCATACTCATTCTCGATGATGAAGATACTATTATAAGAAAATTCAAGAGAGCAGTTACCGACAGCGGTTCGGAAGTCCGTTACGGCGAAGGTAAAGACGGCATCAACAACCTTATGACAATTTACTCCATCGTTACGGGCAAAGGCTTTGATGAAATCGAAAGAGAATTTGACGGCAAGGGTTACGGCGATTTCAAAGTTGCCGTAGGTGAAGCAGTTGCAGACCACCTTAAACCTGTAAGGGAAAATTTCGCAAAGTATATGGCTGACAAAGCTTATCTCAAGGAATGTTACATGAGAGGTGCGGAGCAGGCACTCAGAATTTCACAGAAAACTCTCAGCAAAGCATACAGAAAAGTCGGTTTTGTTGATGAAAGATAAGCCCTTTTTATAGTTTTTGCTCAATATATTATGGCAAAATCAACAAAATTCAAAAAAGTGCTTGCAATTTTAACGATAATAGGTTAGTATATAATACTGTAGGGAAACCAGAAGGGGCATAGATATGATTGTTTTTGAGCAAAAGAACTCTTATGATATTGATGACCTGATTGAGATTGTAAAACTTCTCAGAAGCGAAGACGGCTGTCCTTGGGACAAGGTTCAGACTCACAAGTCCGTACGCAAGGACTTTATAGAGGAAACTTATGAAGCCGTTGAAGCGATTGACCTTGAAGATACAGACTTGCTCAGGGAAGAACTCGGAGATGTTCTGTTACAAGTTGTGTTTCACTGCCAGATTGAAAGAGAGTTTAAACACTTTGAATTTTCCGACATATGCGATGAGCTTTGTAAGAAATTAATTGTGCGACACCCTCATGTTTTCGGAGATGTAAAGGCTGACAACGTGGAGAAAGTCCTCAGCAACTGGGACGCTATAAAGAAAGACACCAAACATCAGGAAACTTATACGGATACCCTTGAAAGCGTTGCGAAATCCCTGCCCGCACTTATGAGGGCTCAGAAAGTCGGTAAAAGAGCTATGAGAGCAGGTCTGGACTATGCTAATCTTTCCGACACAATAGACGCTTTGCAGAGGGAACTTGACGAACTCAAAGAGGCGGTAAGAAACGGCGATAAAGACAATATAAATGAAGAACTCGGAGATGTTCTTTTTTCCGCAACCAATGTTGCACGTCATGCGGACGCTGACGCAGAAGAACTTTTAACCGGCTCTACGGAAAAATTTATCCGACGTTTTTCCGATATGGAAAAGCTCATCAGGCAGGACGAAAAAGATATTAAAGACCTGAATGCCGAAGAACTTGACGGATATTGGAGAAAGGTAAAGGAAAATTTCACATAAATAAATTTCGGAGGTATAAATAATGACAAAAACGGAACTTATAGCTGAAATGGCTGAAAAATCAAATTTATCAAAGAAGGACCTTGAAAAAGCACTTAAGGCTTTTACCGAAACAATTACAGAAGCTCTCGTTATCGGCGACAAGGTTCAGCTCGTTGGATTCGGTACTTTTGAAGTAAGAGACCGTAAGGCTAAAACTGCTAAAAACCCAAGAACAGGCGAAATGATTCAGGTTGAAGCAAAGAAAGCCCCTGTCTTCAAGGCAGGAAAATCCCTCAAGGACGCTGTAAACGAATAATTTTCAATTATGCGACTTGATAAATATCTCAAGGTTTCACGTCTTATAAAACGCAGAACCGTAGCAAATTCGGCTTGTGATGCGGGAAAAATTCTTGTTAATGACAAGATTGCGAGGGCTTCTTACGAAGTTAAACCGAATGACGTTATTACAATAATGATGGGACAGAAACCGCTTTCGGTAAAAGTTATAAATGTTGCGGAAACCGTTAAAAAGGAAGACGCTACAAGCTTATACACTGTTATAGATTGATTAACAACTTCTTTTTTTAAATAATGTGGGGGGGGGGGGGGGGGGGAAAAAAAAAAAAAACCCCCCCCCCAAAAAAAAAAAAAAAAAAAAAAAAAAAAAAAAAA
>URWK01000082.1 GCA_900551505.1 uncultured Ruminococcus sp.
AAAAAACCCCAATTATTGTACATATTAAACACAAAAATAAAACAAAACAATATTTGGGGCCCCCCCCGCTGAGGGGGGCCTCGCCCCAATAATTTACAAGAATTATTATTTTCTGCTTCTACCGCAATTCGCATCGAATGACGGGTTGCAGGCATAGAAGTTCTTGGCATTGAGATTATCCTGAGTTATACGCAGACATTCACCGAAACGCTGGAAATGTACAATTTCACGTTCTCTGAGGAACTTAATCGGGTCACGGACATCGGGGTCATCTGCAAGCCTGAGAATATTGTCGTAAGTTGAGCGGGCTTTCTGTTCTGCCGCCATGTCTTCAACAAGGTCGGTTATGGTATCTCCTTTTGACTGAAAGTAACTTGCGGTAAACGGGCTTCCGGATGCTCCCGCAGGGTAAATTCCTGCCGTATGGTCAACAAAATATGTGTCAAAACCGCTTGCTTTTATCTGGTCAATGCTCATACCCTTGGTGAGCTGATAGAGAATAGCCGAAATCATTTCAACGTGTGCGAGTTCTTCCGTGCCTATGTCGGTAAGTGTGCCTTTCAGTTCCGCATAAGGCATAACATAACGCTGATTGAGATACCTGAGAGATGCGGCAATTTCTCCGTCAGGCCCTCCGAGTTGCGAGATGATGAATTTCGCAAGAGCAGGATTCGGATTTTTTATATTTACAGGATATTGCAATTTTTTCTCATAAACCCACATAATCAGTTCACGCCCCTTTCCCAAGGCCACGGTTCGTCAATCCATTCCCAGTGTAAATCATCTGTATTCTGAATAGCGGTTACAGGTCCATAAAGGCTAGTGTATTCGTCATAAGCACAGTTGCGAAGTTCCTTGTACTGCCTGAAATATTTAAGGGCTTCAAGGCAGTCGGGGTGTGTGTCGAGATAGAGATTAAGTTCATAGAGTGCGAAGTCATACATTTGAATGGCACGGAGAAGTTTATTTTTTTCCATATTTCACACCTCCGTTGAAGCCTGCGGTAAACGGCAAGTCGAGTTCGGGAAACATAGTGCCACGTTTAAGGGCGGTTTCCTCATCATAAGGGATTTTCCATTTCTGCATGGGGACATACGCCATAGCAAGAGGCGTTTCGGCAGGGAAACGGCAATCCTGGAAGTTCTGTTGTTCAGACATAAAAAAATATACTCCTTTCCACAAAAGACTGATGTTATAATCTATGCGAAAAAGAGTATATAGGTTCACATATTTCAGTGAGTGCGGTTAAGTATAAGATAAATCACTTCAAGTAACGCAAGGTGCAGAGGATAGAAGATATAGAAAAAGTATTTGAGGTTAGCTTTTCCACGTTCGCCGTCATAGAAGTAAAGCAGAATAACGGATAAAAGACAAATACGTTGGATACCTCCGGAAGACATCGAGAGCAGGAAAAGCCCTACAGTGAAGAAAAACAACTTTTTATTGCGGTTATCTGAAATTGACGCAAAGACAGGGACTAAAATTCCCCAGAAGCCGTAATCTATTTCCACAACTCCCGTAATTGTCAGAACAACCGCAAGTGCAAGCCCAAATCCCACAAATCCTAAAACCTTTTTGAAACCCGAAAGAGAACATACATATTGCAACAGAAAGATGAGCAGGATTGAGATTGAGAAAGTCACGAGGATAGACATATAAAGGCTTCGTTCGGCGATATAGTAGACGACCTGACAGAAAAACGCAAGTGAAAAAATTCGGAGAAAATAGCGGGGCTTGTTTGAAGTGTGTGAACAGCCTTCCGAAATCATGTATGCGAATATGGGAAACGAAAGCCTTCCTATAATTCTGAAAAATTGCATATCGGGGAAAAACATAAGTCCCATATGGTCGATGAACATTGT
This sequence comes from uncultured Ruminococcus sp., assembly GCA_900551505.1. Classification (GTDB taxonomy): domain Bacteria; phylum Bacillota; class Clostridia; order Oscillospirales; family Ruminococcaceae; genus UBA5884. The sequence continues at coordinate 1,863 of URWK01000082.1, forward strand.
CAAAGCACCGAATATTTTAAGCTGATTGGCATTTATATGTATCGAAGTACGGAATTTGCCAAGTTCCATTTTATTCACCCATGCACTGTACAAAGAAGTGTCTTACACGAGGGCCGTCAAATTCGCAGAAATATATACCTTGCCAAGTCCCGAGTACCAGTTTGCCGTTTTCGATAATAATGGTTTTCTCAACTCCTATACAGGAAGACTTGAGATGTGCGGAAGAGTTTCCCTCTGCATGACGAAATTCGGGACGGTCGGGAAAAGCCTTGTCAAGACCGAAAAGCATATCCGTAACAACATTCGGGTCGGCGTTTTCGTTTATTGTAATGCCTGCGGTTGTGTGCGGACAGAATACAACGCAGATACCGCTTCTGATATTGCTTTCCTGAACGGCATAAATGACATCTTCGGTGATATTAACGAACTGTTCTTCTTTTTTGGTGGTAATACTGTACTGGAAAATCATAGTTTTCTCCTTTTTAAGTAAATTTATTTTTTGTCATTGTCGTCAAGGTATTTTTCTATAATGAATTTCGGGCGGTGCTTTGTTTCAAGGTACACTTTGCCGACATATTCGCCCACAATTCCTATTGCGATAAGTTGTAAGCCTCCTGTTAACCAGACGGAAACGGTTGTGAAATTGACGGTTGCACCTGCTATACGGCTGATTAAGAGGCAGATAAACACGATAAAGCTTATACAGAAAATCAATGCTCCGAGTCCTGTAATCATCTTTATAGGTTTGGTAGAGAGGGAAGTTATTCCCTCCATCGCAAAGGCGAGCATTTTTTTAAGCGGATATTTTGATTCACCTGCAAATCTTTCTTTTCTCTCATAGTAAACGCAGTCGCTCTTGTAGCCAATCATAGGCACAATACCTCTGAGGAACAAATTGACTTCGCCGAACTGTTCCAGTCCGTCCAATGCACGTCTGCTCATAAGTCTGTAGTCAGCGTGATTATAGGTAACTTCCGCTCCGAGGCGGTTCATAACCTTGTAGAAACCTTCGGCAGTGGTTTTTTTGAAGAAAGTATCGGTTTTTCTTGCGGAACGTACACCGTATACAATATCGCAGTTTTCGAGAGTGAATTTATCGACCATTTCGTCAATGGCGTTTATATCGTCCTGCAAGTCCGCATCGAGAGAAATTGCCGCATCGCAATAATTTTTTACAGTCATCAGACCTGCAAGCAAGGCATTCTGATGTCCACGGTTACGGGAAAGTTTCACACCCTGAAAAACCGGATTCTGGGCGTGGAGATTTTCAATAAGTTCCCAGGTTCTGTCTTTCGAGCCGTCATTTACAAAAACAATACGGCTTTTTTCGGAGATTTTCTGTTTCTGAACCAGAGAATTTATTTTTTCAAGTAACTGTTTTGAAGTTTCAGGTAAGACTTCTTCTTCATTATAGCATGGAATAACGAGATAGAGAACACATGACATAATTTTTATATCCCTTTCTTTTGTGTTTTACTTATAAATATAATCACAGAAAAAATTATAACGCATAATCAAAAGAAAAGCAAGGCATTTTTAAAATACCTTGCTTTGTGAAATTTAAAGTACAAACCCCTTTGCACGCAGACCGTCAATAACATCACCGAGTATTTGTGCATTGGTGGAAGAAACAGAGTGGAGCAGGAATATACCGCCTGAATGGCCTGCATTTACAGCCTTCTGTAAAGATGAAGCCGGTTCGGGCTGTTTATCTGTAATCCAGTCCACATAAGCGTAACTCCAGAACAGAGTTTTGTAACCGCACAGTTGAGTAACTGAAAGAGAAGTTTCGGAAAATTCTCCGCACGGAGGTCTGAGGTACTGCATTTCATAGCCGTAATTTTCGAGTACATAGTTATGAAGTGACATAATTTCCTCTTTCATTTCGCTTTCTGAAAGAGCAGGCATTGAAGCGTGTGTCATTCCGTGGTTTCCGAGGGTATGACCTTCCTCAATCATTCTCTTTACAAGTTCTGTTTCTTTTTTGGCATAGTCGCCCGTAAGAAAGAAAATAGCCCTGACATTTTTCTCTTTAAGCGTGTCAAGGATAGGGGCGGTATAACCGTTTTCGTACCCCTGGTCAAACGTCAGAATAATTCTGTTTTCTTCTGAATTGAGAGCATAAGCGTCATACTTGCCATACAGGGAATTAAAATCGACAGCTCCTGTAGGGCGGTTTTCTCCGTCAACGGCTGTGCCTTGTCCGTAACCGTGTTTAGCGGTATCGAGGGCGAAGACCGTAGAAGTGTTCCCCGAGAGGAACAGACAGAATATAACAGCACTTATAAGGACGGAGATAAAAGTATTCTTTTCTCTGATTTTGTTCATAATTCTCCCCATAATTCAGCCGTTTAATTATTGCGGAAACTCTGAGTTACCGCAAATATATTATAACCTTACGGAGAAAAATATATGTGCGGGAAAATCAGCCTTTGAGGTAAGATTTTACAAGTATCTGGAGAAGTTCATCACGGTCAATGTGTCTGATGAGGCTTCTGGCGTTATTGTAAGTGGTTATGTATGTCGGGTCTTCAGAGAGAATGTAGCCGACAATCTGGTTAATCGGGTTATAACCTTTCTGCATAAGAGCATCGTAGATAATAGTGAGATTTTTTTTGATTTCTGCTTCACGGTTATTAACAGAAAAAGTCATAGTTTTATCGTTCATAATTTTAAAAACCCCCTGTTTAGATATTTTAGCGAAAAAATTCAATACAGTATGTGTCAGAGGGGCTGACTTTGCCATACTGTATCTGTTGTCTAATCAAAACCATTATAACATAATAATCTGAATTTGTAAATAGGGAAAGAGCCTTACAAAGTCCACGAAAACAGCAGAAAAAGGGTAATTCCCGAAAGAATACCCCTTATCTGCATCATTCTGAAAAAGACCTTATATAATTCCCGATATCACCGGTTAGCAGCAGGAACGCTTAACGAAAGAATTGCAGTCTGTGCATTCCGGAACTGTCGGATTAGGTTCATGAGTGCCTACACTGATAACATCGAGTGAACAGTAATTTTCTGTACCCATGTTGTATTTACATTCGTGAACGCTACATTTGATACTTGAATTCTTATGCATATTTTCCATGGTATTTACCATTGCTTCCCAAGATATGTTATTGGGAAGCCCTTTCCGAAGTATTTTTTTGTGCGGTTCTTTCCGCAATAGTATTATAACCCATGATAAAAACTTTATGCAGAAAAATTTCAGGCTTTAAAAAATTTTTATTTTCGGGGGGCGACTATCCCGAAAGCTTAGGGAGAGAGTTAAACGGCGAATAGTGTAGGGGGCGGCGGCTCTTTTTCGTGTTACTCAATTTTTCCGCAATCCGAGCCGCCGCCCCTCAAAGAGCCTTGAGGGAAGTTAAACGGGCAAATTGTGTTTCCTGAAAATCTCAACCACCTTTTTATATTCTTCATCGGAAGCCGTTCAACTGCTGACCTTTAAGTTGTGGTGTGAATTAAGTTTCATAGGGGGCGGCGGCTCTTTTTCGTGTTACTCAACTTTTCCGCAATCCTAGCCGCCGCCCCTCAAAGAGCCTTTGGGGAAGTTAAACGGGCAAATTGTGTTTTCTGAAAATCTCAACCGCCTTTTTATATTCTTCATCGGAAGGCGGTTGAGTGTCATAGAGCTTATAAGGCAAACCGAGTTCTTCCCATTTGTATTCGCCCATCTTGTGAAACGGGAGCAATTCGACTTTTTCGATATTCGGGTAAGCTGTCAGAAATTCCGCAAGTTCTTCAAGCTGGTCGGCAGTAAAAGAATATCCCGGCAGAAGTACATGACGAATCCATATAGGCTTGTTGACTTCACGGGTGTAATTAAGCGTGTCAAGTGTGTTCTTATTTGAAAGTCCCGTTATAGTCCTGCACATTTCGTTGCCGAGAGCCTTTATATCGAGCAGAAGCATATCAGCCTTGTCAATGACGGGCTTAGAGATTTCAATCGGGACGGACCCCGCCGTGTCAAGTGCGGTATGCAAATTGTTTTTTCTGCACAGGTCGAGAATATCGCTTACAAATTCAGGCTGAAACAGAGGTTCGCCTCCTGAAATCGTTACGCCGCCTTTTTCGATGAAGTTTCTGTATTCGAGAATATTTTTTACGAGGTCTTCCGAGCAGACTGTTTTACCGTCTTTCAAGTTCCAGCTGTCAGGGTTATGGCAGAAAAGACAGCGTAAGGGGCAACCTTGCACGAAAATGACGTATCTTATACCG
>URWK01000083.1 GCA_900551505.1 uncultured Ruminococcus sp.
CCCCCCCCCCCCCCCCGCCCCCCCCCCCCCCCCGACAATACTGTCAGATTCGGAAAAGTCTTTCGCCGTTTTCACGGGCAATATCAATCATTTTCTGAACTTCGATGCCTTTAATTTCCGCCATCTTTGAAGCGGTGCTTTCAATCATGCGGCTGTCGCAACGCTTCCCTCTCCACGGTTCAGGCGACATATACGGGCTGTCCGTTTCAAGCAGAAGCCTGTCAGGCGGAATTACTTCAACCGCCTTTACCGCCTTTTTCGCATTCCTGAAAGTAAGAACGCCTGTGAACCCAAGGTACATTCCGAGCGAAACGGCTTCCTTAGCTGTGTCCGCCGAACCGCTGAAACAGTGTATAACGCCTTTCGGTCTGTACTTTTTAAGCAGTGCCATGCCGTCCGCAGTTGCTTCCCTGAGATGCACTATAACGGGTAAATCAAGTTCTTTCGCAAGTATAATTTGTTTCTCGAACAATTTAATCTGCTTTTCTTTCGAGTAACCTTCATAGTGGTAGTCAAGCCCGATTTCACCGATTGCCTTTACTTTCGCACTGCTCCCCGCAAGTTCTCTGATTTCGGAAATGTAATCTTCGCCGTCTGCCACCGTTCTCACGTCAAGCGGGTGAATGCCCACTGAACACCAGATATTTTCATAGAGTTTCGCAAGCCTCATGGCTTTTTTCGAGTCCTCAATATTCGATGTCGCAAGCATGATTTTCTGTACAGAACCTTTAAACATTTCATCAAGCAGTTGCACCCTGTCATTGTCAAAGACTCTGTCTGTATAATGCGAATGTGTATCAAAAATTCCGTTTACCATAATTAATAAGCCTTGCCCCAATAAACCATACACTTAGCAGGTTTTCCGCAACAAACGCACTTATCGGAGAGGTTTTCCTGCTCAATCGGGATACATCTTGAGCCAACGCCTGTTACCTCCTTAACCTTATCTTCGCAAGCCTCATCACCGCACCACATAGCCTTTATGAAACCGTCACCGTTCTTTTCGAGGGTGCTTATGATTTCTTCCATGGAAGTGCAGGCGTAAGTTCTCTTTTCACGGTTTTCGAGAGCTTTATTGTAAAGTCCGTCTCTTACTTCCTCAAGCTTTGCGTTTACTGTTTCCGCAAGTCCTTCAAGGCTTACAAAATCTTTCTGACCGTTGTGGCGTGTAACAATTACACACTGGTTCTTTTCAATATCCTTAGGACCTATTTCGATTCTTACCGGAATGCCCTTCATTTCGTATTCGGAGAATTTCCAGCCTGCCGAGTTTTCGCTGTCGTCAAGTTTAACTCTTATTCCTGCTTCTGCGAGAATATTTTTAAGTTCTCCCGCCTTTTCAAGTACGCCTTCCTTGTGCTGTGCAACAGGGATTATTACAGCCTGAACAGGTGCTACAGCCGGCGGAAGTACAAGACCGTTGTCATCACCGTGTGTCATTATAATTGCTCCGATAAGTCTTGTTGTCACTCCCCATGAAGTCTGATGCGGATAAACTTTTTTATTTTCCTTGTCCGTGTATGTTATGTCGAAAGCCTTTGCGAAGCTGTCACCGAAATAGTGTGAAGTCCCTGCCTGCAAAGCTTTTCCGTCATGCATAAGTGCTTCTATTGCATAAGTCGATACCGCACCCGCAAATTTGTCACTTTCTGTCTTTTTGCCCTTTACGACAGGCATCGCAAGGTACTTTTCGCAGAATTCAGCATAGACATTGAGCATTCTTTCGGTTTCTTCAATTGCTTCTTCGGCTGTAGCGTGAATGGTGTGACCTTCCTGCCAGAGAAATTCTCTTGAACGGAGGAAAGGACGGGTAGTTTTTTCCCATCTTACAACGCTTACCCACTGGTTGTAGAGTTTCGGCAAATCTCTGTAAGAATGAATGATGTTTGAATAGTGTTCACAGAAAAGTGTTTCGGAAGTAGGTCTTACGCAAAGTCTTTCTTCAAGCTTTTCAGTACCGCCGTGTGTTACCCAGGCTACTTCCGGTGCGAAACCTTCAACATGGTCTTTTTCTTTCTGAAGCAGGCTTTCAGGGATAAACATAGGCATTGAAACATTTTCGTGACCTGTAGCCTTGAACATTCCGTCAAGTATTCTCTGAATGTTTTCCCATATCGCATAGCCGTAAGGGCGTATTACCATACAACCTTTAACGCTTGTGTATTCTATGAGTTCGGCTTTTTTAACTATGTCAGTATACCACTGTGCGAAGTCTTCATCCATTGAAGTAATTGCAGATACCATTTTTTTATTGTTCTGAGCCATTAGGGAAATTCTCCTTTATTTTTTATTATTTTTATTGTCCTCGGGCGTATCAGCTCCGAAGACGCTTTTTATTTCGGTATTCTCGTCATATTTCTGAGTTTCGGGGAGCTTTTCTTTTTTACTGTCTATCTTTTTCGCAAGTTTCGGAGTGATTTCCGCAAGCAGATATATTATCAGGAAAATCAGCAGAAGTTTGCCCATGAATTTCAGACCTATGGCAAAAGATATTCCGGTATTTTCAGTTGCAAGTATTGTCTTTATCAACATTCTTCAACTCATTTCTTTATTATATCATAGCATAATTACAATTTCAACTTTTTAATTTTGCTGAAGCGGAGGTCGCCCCCGGCTTTTCTCAATCGGATATATAAATTCTCGGAACACGCTTTGAAATTCCGCAGACCACTTCATAACCGATAGTTCCGTAAATCTGTGCAATATCATCGGCGGTAATTGTTTCACTGCCGTCAGTTCCCATAAGCGTAACTATTTCACCTGCCGTGACATTTTCGAGTTCCGAAACGTCAATCATAGTCTGGTCCATGCAAACCCTGCCTACAATTCTGCAACGCTTACCCTGAACAAGCATTTCGCCCTTTGAAGAAAGAAGCCTTGAATATCCGTCCGCATAACCGACTGTAACGGTTGCGATTTTCACAGGCTTTTCAGCCTTGTAAGTCCTGCCGTAACTTACGCAATCGCCCTTGTCTATAGTCTTTACACAAGAGATAACCGCCTTGAAGTCCATAACCGGCTTTAACTTATACGGAAGTTCAACATTTATATTCGGGTAAAGTCCGTACATTGTAATTCCTATTCTCGCAAGTGTGCTTCTCTCACTGTCTTTCTTGTGGTAGCAAGCCCCCGCACTGTTGAGAAAATGCAGATGTTCAAGCTTAATTCCTCTGCTTACAAGTTCATCATACACGTCAATGATAAATTGTCGCTGTTTTGCGGTATACTCAATGTCGTCTGCATTGTCGCTGTCCGCTACCGCAAAGTGTGTATAAAGTCCTTCCACGGAAAGTTTCGGGAGTTTCATAATCTCCTGAATTTCGTCCGCACATTCCCCCGGTGTATCATATTTAAGCCCTATTCTTCCCATGCCTGTATCAATCTTTATATGACATCTTAATTTCTTAACCGCATGGTCTGAAAGGTTCTTTGCGTGTTCGGGTGAAGCTATTCCCTGAATAATATTGTAATTCTCAAGCACTTCCGCACATTCGGGAGGTGTATACCCGAGAATTAATATTTCGCCGTCTTCACAATGGTTTCTCACGCTTATAGCCTCGTCCAGATTTGAAACCGCAAAGTATTTTATACCCGACTCACGAAGCTTGTGGCATATTTCGCCCTCGCCGTGTCCGTAAGCGTCAGCCTTTATAACCGCCATTATCTCGGTATTCGGGGAAAGTCCCTTTTTTATCGTTTCTATATTCTCTGCAAGGCGGTTTAAATTGACCTCTGCCCATGCTCTTTTGCAAAATGGTTCTATCATATAAAAATTCTCCTTTAAAGGTTTTGTTCTTATTTTTCAATTATAATTGAGTAATTTTATATCTCAATTAGTATTGATTTTCGTTCTTGCTTTTTTTTTCATAATATAATATAATGATTACGATTGCAAATTTTATATACCGAAAAATACTCGCTCGCAGTTGAAATTTAAAGTGCGATGTGTTAAAATATTTATTGGCTTGAAAATGAGGGACTGAATTATGAATAACAATGATGAAATCTTATTTGACATTACAAAAGCGGTCTGCTTCTCCGGTCACAGACCATACAAATTACCCGGTGGCGGTGACCCCAATGACAAGAGGACTTCACGCATAAAATACGCTATACACCGTGCTGTCTTACGAAGCATCAACGAAGGATATTATATCTTTCTTTCGGGGCTTGCCGAAGGTATAGACCTCTGGGCAAGCGAAGAAGTTATCAGAATGAAGGAAACTCACCCTGATATAAAACTGGTCGCTGTAAAGCCTATGCAAAATCAAGGAGCAAATTTCTCTCCGGAAGGGAAAAGATTACTTGAACACGCCCTTGAAAACGCAGATTATATCGTATGCACTTCTGAACACTATTCAAAATACTGCTACACAATCCGCAATAGATACATGGTTGACCATTCCGACAGACTTATTGCATTCATATCAAAAAGTTCCACACGCAGTGGAACAAATCAGACCATTAACTACGCAAAAAAAATTCACAAAAAAACAACCGTTATCAATGTAGACCACATTGTTTCAGATAGTTGCCAGCTATCATTATACTACTAAATTTTTTGAAATTCAATACCCATTAATCATATTAATACGGAGGAAAAAATTTATGGCACAAAAAAAAGGAAGCATAGCAATACCTTTTCTGTTGACTTTTCTGATTTCCCTTATAATCATAGGCGGCGGAGCATTATATGTGTATAACAATATAATGAACAACAAGGGAGACACAACCACCGCTTCGGAAGTTTCAGCAGACGAATACGTTCCGGCTGAAGATATGAGATGTACAACATTGTTTATACTTGACCTTGACGACCCCGGAATGAGCGTTGATGTAACTATGATGCTTGTAAGAGCTATCCCCGACAGGCAACATTTCGTGTGTGTGCCGATAGCCACAAATATGGTTGCCACAGTCGGCGAGAAGAAAGCCACAGTCGGCGAATTCTACCAGTCGGGCGGTGCTATCTCCGCAAGGGAAGCCATTGCAACTACTCTCGGAATCCCGATTGACAGGTATATGAAAATGAATGACAATGCCTTTCAGAAAATCTGTTCAATATTCGGGGGCGTGAATTATACAATTTCGGCAGGTATGCAGGGCTTCTCGGAAGGTCAGCAGTACCTTACAAGCGAACAGATTCAGAAACTTCTGACATATCCTTTCTATGAAGCGGGCGAAGAACAGCGAATGAGTTCCGCAAGTTCTTTAATTACGGCAATGATTAATCAGGCTTCAGGCTCAAGAATAGCGGAAACTCTTGACAGTACATTCAATACACTTGTAAATATCACCGAAACCGATATGACCGCCATAGACTTCTCGAAGTACCAGAAATCCATAAAATATATATTCACTTCCACGAAAGAACCTGCACAATTCAGAAATCCTACAGGCGACTGGACTACTGCAAGATTTGCCGTAGGGGACGAATTTACGGAGAGCTTGCAGGTATGGTTCGGCTACAAGAGCGATGACCAGAGTATAGTTTATGATGACGAAAGCACAGCACAGTAATTTCTGAGAATATTTAAGTCCGTTGATGAGAAATCAACGGACTTTTTATATATGTAAGGAGGAAATTTAATGGACAAAGAAAAATGCTACAAGCTTATTTCAAACAGAATCGGTACTATACTTTACCTCGGATTCGATGAAGACCCCATGACAAATGAACATTTCTGGATTCCGCTTTCGGACGAACTTTCAAAAAATCCCGATGAAACAATTGATTTCTGGGAAACACTCACAGCGGAAGAATTTGCATATTCTCTTGAATGCCTTGAAGAAACTATTCAGAAATCACAATCCGGAAAACTTCTTGAAGCAGTAAGAAGGATAGGAATAGAAAAAGGTTGCGACATGAAAGAAATTGAAAGCAGAATAGAAGATGCCGAATGTTGGCTTGAAGACGAAGCAAACATATAAAACCTGAATTTTTTTTTGGGGGGGGGGGGGGGGGAAACAAAAAAAAACCCCCCCCCAATAAAAAAAAAAAGAAAACACAACGCAAAAAAAAAAAAAAAAAAAAAACAAAAAAAAATAAAAATAAATTAT
>URWK01000084.1 GCA_900551505.1 uncultured Ruminococcus sp.
ATTTATATACCAACATCTCGCGCAACCATGTTAGTTTCGCGCCGCCCCCCCCCCCCCCCCCCCCCCCCCCCCCCCGCCCCCGAATATTTTTAACATGAGCAGGTAAAAATATTGAATTAACAAAAAAATAGTGATATAATTAAAAACACATAAACAGAAAGGATAGTATTTTTATGGATAATGTTATAATTCTTGCAGGCGGACAGGGAAAAAGAATGAAAGCCGAAATTCCGAAACCTATGTTCAAAGTCCTCGGAGAACCAATGCTTGAATGGGTTATAAAGGCGTGCGAAGGTGCAGGTCTTTCAAAACTCTGCATAGTCAAAGGCTATATGGCTGATTATATAGACGAATACCTTAACGGAAGATACGAAACCGTTCTTCAGTCGGAAAGACTCGGTACAGGTCACGCCGTTATGCAAGCCATACCATTCCTCGAAAAGAACATTGACGGCAATACGCTTGTTCTCTGCGGAGATGCTCCGTTCATAGACAGCAACACCATCAGCAAGGCACTTGAACTTCACAAAAAAGAAAACAATTCAGTAACCGTAATCACTTCAATTATGGAAAACCCTGACGGATACGGCAGAGTTGTAAGAGGCGACAACGGCATTACCTGCATAGTTGAACAGAAAGACGCTACCGATGAGCAGAAGAAAATTAAGGAAATAAATTCGGGGGCTTACTGGTTCAGAACTGCTGATTTGCTCGAAGCCCTCGGAGAACTCACTCAGAATAACGCCCAGGGTGAATATTACCTTACAGATACAGTTTTCATTGCTCTTAACAAGGGCAAGAGAGCGGACGCTTACATTTCAGAAAATCCGGACGTTGTAAAGGGTGCTAATGACAGAAAAGGTTTGCTCGAACTCAACACAATAGCAAGAATGAATGTTATTGAAAAGCACCTTGAAAACGGCGTTGAATTTACCTGTCTTGACGGTGTAATAATCGGCAGGGACGTTGAAATCGGTCAGGGTACTGAAATTCTTGCGGGAACTGTTCTCAGAGGTAACACTAAAATCGGTAAAAACTGCGTTCTCAATAACTGCATTATCGAGAATACCGAAATCGGCGACAATGTAAAACTCAATTACGTTCAGGCTTACGATGCAAAGGTTGAAGATAATGTAAAGATTGGACCATTCGTACAGCTCAGACCTAACACGGTTATAAAGAGCGGTGTCAAGATTGGCGACTTCGTGGAAATCAAAAATTCTACAGTCGGCGAAAATACCGCTGTTGCACACCTTACATATATCGGCGATGCCGATGTTGGTAAGAAAGTTAATTTCGGTTGCGGTACTACCATTGCAAACTATGATGGTATCCACAAAAACAGAACAGTAATCGGCGACAATTCATTTATCGGCTGTAATACAAACCTTGTCGCACCTGTAACTCTCGGCAAGGGTGTATACACTGCGGCAGGAACTACAGTAACCAAGAATATCCCTGATTATGCACTTGCACTTGACAGAGGTACTCTTAAAGTAAAATCAGGCTACAGTCTGAAGAAACTTAAAGGCAAGCTTGATATTCCTGAAGAAAAGAAAGATTAACTTACCGAAAAAACACATATATGACTTTACAGCCCCCTTTTTCTCTGAAAAACAGGGGCTTAAAGTCTTGTATAAATAAAAGAATACTGAAAGGCTTTTGAGAATATGAGTATATGGGATAAGTTCAGAGAAATTTCAGGTGCTGCGGGCAAACCCGAATTTCTGATAGTAGGACTTGGAAATGTGGGCATTCAATACGAAAATACCCGACACAATGCAGGTTTCATCGAGATTGACAGACTGGCAGAAAAGTACGGCGTGAAAATTAACAGGCTTAAATTCAAATCGAATTGTGAAGAAGCCACTATTTCAGGCAAAAAATGTTTGCTTATGAAGCCTAATACCTACATGAATAACAGCGGTGAAGCCGTAGTTGAGGCAATGAATTTCTATAAGATACCCGTTGAGAACGTCATTGTAATATATGACGATATTTCACTTGAACCGGGCAAAATGAGAATAAGAAGAAAAGGTACTCACGGCGGTCACAACGGTATAAGAAGCATTATTGACCTTACAGGGAGCGAGGACTTCCCGAGAATAAAAATCGGTGTGGGCAAAAAACCTCACCCCGATTACAACCTTGCCGACTGGGTTCTTTCAAAGTTCAAACCCGATGAAATGAAGCAATTGCAGGAACTCAGCGATGCTGTTTGTGAAAGCGTGGAACTTATAATAACAGGCGATATTGAAAAGGCTATGAACCGCCACAATTCATAAACCCCTGAATGTAAGTTTACCGATTCGCAGGGTTCGGGGGCGGATTTCATACAACTTAGTTGTATGAAATCCGCCCCCGATAAAAAATAAAGAAAAGGGAGAACAAATTGAATGGAGATTTTTCGCAGGGTAATAAAGGAGTTGCCGACAGTACGGGACTTAGATAAAGTCATTCAGGAAAAAGACAGCCCCGTATGTGTCACAGGTCTTTCGGGTATCCATAAGGCACAGCTTGTCTATGCACTGACGGAAAACGAAAGAATTTCGCTGATTGTTTCGGACAGCGAAGCAGCCGCAAGGAAAATTTGTGATGATATAAACATGATGGCAGATAAACAAATTGCCTTTTTCTATCCGTCAAAAGAGTTTGTGTTTACGTCAATGGAGGGAGTTTCGAGGGAATACGAACACATAAGGCTTGAAACACTTTCAAATGTCATAAAGGGCAACTGCAAAGTCATTTCCGCAAGTATAGAAGCAGTTATGCAAATGACTGTACCAAAAAATGTACTCGAGGAAAATATACTTGAAATCAATTCAGAAAAAGAATTTGATATTCAGCAGATAAGCCGTAAACTTGTTTCAATGGGCTATGTGAAAAGCGAAAAAACCGAAGGTGTTTCGCAATTCTCAGTTAGGGGAAGTATCTTTGATATTTTCCCCGTAGGTTCTCAGCAACCTGTCAGAATAGAATTGTGGGGCGATGAAATCGACAGCATAAATTACTTCGATGCCGAAACCCAGAGAAGAACCGAATCTATTGAAAAATTCTTTGTTGCACCTGCTCTTGAAACGATTTTCGACAGAAACGTGCTTACCGAAAAAATAGAACAGTTGCAGAACAGCCTTACAAAGAGCAGGCACAACGACAAAGTAAGCAGTAAACTTCAATATGACATAGAATTACTGAAAAGCGATGTTGTTATTTCAAATGCCGACAAATATATGCCGTTGATTTATGACGGCTTCGACACAACGGTTTTTTCATATGTAAATACGGTCTGGTTAAGCGAATATTCCGCACTTTACGAACGTGCAAAAAATATTCTCAGTCAGCACACACAAGACTTATCCTTACTGCTTGACGAAGGCGAACTCTGCAAAAGGCTTGAAGGCTATGTTCTCAGTTTCAGCAAGGTAAAATTCCATGCTGAAAAATGTCCTTGTATCTGGCTGAATACTTTTATGCAGGGCAGTGAACACATTGAATACAAGAAACTTTTTCATATCGAAGCTTCCCAGAATTCGGCATGGGGCGGTGAAATGCGTCAGCTTACCGATGATTTGAGTTCATATTGCAGGAACGGTTACAGAGTTATCCTCATGGCAGGAAGCGAAAAGACACTTCCCATAATAAAAGACGATTTGAATAACAGTGGTATTCCCTGCGATATTATCAGCCGGGACGAATGTTTATTAAAAGGCAGAGTTCTGCTTATGTGCGGAAGCCTTTCGGCAGGTTTTGAATACCCCGAAAACAAAATTGCCGTAGTCACTCAGGCGAAAGCTATGCAGGCTAAACGCAGAAAGCTTAGAAAGCACAGCAGAGGCGAAGAAATCCGCAATCTTTCTGATATCTCGGTTGGTGACCTTGTGGTTCACGCCCTGCACGGAATAGGAAGATTTGCAGGAATAAAAAAACTTGAACTTGAAGGCATAACCAAAGACTATATCACAATTCAATACGCAGGAACAGACACTTTATATGTCCCCGTTACGCAACTCGACATGGTGAGCAGGTATATAAGCGGTGGCAGAAGCGAAGGCGTTAAGCTTAACAAACTTTCTTCGACCGAATGGCAGAGAACACGCAACAACGTTAAAAAGGCTGTAAAGGATATGGCTGGGGAACTCATAGCACTTTACGCAAAAAGACAGCAGTCAAAGGGTTTTGCGTTCTCGGAAGATGATTCCATGCAGAGAGATTTTGAAGAACGTTTCCCTTATACCGAAACAGATGACCAGTTGCAGAGCATAGAGGAAATTAAAGCCGACATGATGAAGCAACAGCCTATGGACAGATTATTGTGCGGTGATGTCGGTTTCGGGAAAACGGAAGTCGCCTTGCGTGCAGCTTTTAAATGCGTACTTGACGGGAAACAATGTGCTATTCTCGTACCTACAACGGTTCTTGCACTGCAACATTACCAGACTGCACTGAAGCGATTTGAATATTTTCCTATAAAAGTTGAATTGCTTTCACGTTTCAGAACTCCAAAACAACAAACCGAAATTCTCAAGAACCTTAAACTCGGTAAGATAGATATAATTATCGGTACTCACAGGCTTGTGCAGAAAGATGTTATCTTCAAGGACTTAGGGCTTGCGATAATTGACGAAGAACAACGTTTCGGGGTCGCACACAAGGAGAAATTCAAAAAGTCCTTTGTGGGAATTGACGTACTCACCCTTTCGGCAACTCCTATCCCGAGAACTCTCAATATGGCTATGAGCGGTATCCGTGATATGTCCGTAATTGAAGAACCTCCGCAAGACAGACACCCCGTACAGACTTATGTACTCGAACACAATACAGGTGTACTCGTTCAGGCTATCTCCAAGGAGCTTAAAAGAGGCGGTCAGGTTTACTATATTCACAACAGAATTGACACGATAACGGCTTGTACCGCAAGATTACAGCAACTTTTACCCGAAGCAAGAATTGCCTATGCTCACGGTCAGATGACCGAAGAAAAAATGTCTGAAATCTGGCGACAGCTTGTAGAACATGAAATAGATGTACTTGTATGCACTACGATTATCGAAACGGGGGTAGACGTTCCGAATGTAAATACCCTTATAATCGAAGATGCCGACTATTTAGGTCTTTCGCAACTCTATCAGTTAAGGGGACGTGTGGGACGTTCAAACAGGAGAGCTTACGCATATTTCACATTCAGGAAAGAAAAAGTTCTTACGGAAGTCGCACAGAAAAGACTTAACGCAATCAAGGAATTTACACAGTTCGGAAGCGGTTTCAGAATTGCACTGCGTGACCTTGAAATTAGAGGAGCGGGCGGAATACTCAGCGGAAAACAACACGGTCATATGGAAGCTGTCGGTTATGATATGTACCTTAAACTTCTCTCGGAAGCCATCGCCGAAGAAAAGGGCGAAGCTCCGCCGGAAGACACAATAGAATGTACCGTTGATGTCCAGATTGACGCACACATTCCGGAAACTTACATTGAAAGCCTTAACCAGCGACTTGACATTTACAAGAAAATCGCCACTGTCAAGACCGAAGAAGACAAATCTGATATCATTGATGAACTTATCGACCGTTACGGAGAACCGCCGAAGTCTGTCACCGGTCTTCTCAAGGTCGCTATGCTCAGAAATACAGCTATCGAACTTGGTATAACCGAAATCACACAGAGAAACGGCTGTCTTGTGTTCTATACCGTACTTGTCACCGCTCAGCAATTGCTTGACCTTTCTGACTCTTTCAACGGAAGAGTTTCTTTCACGGAAATCAAAAAGCCAAATGTAAGTGTAAGAATTGAAAAGAACGAAAATCCCGTAAAGCTTATGGAAAAGGTTCTTTCAATCATGCTCGAAACCAAACACAGAGAAGCTAAGCAACTTCCGCAGAAAAATTAACCCGATTACTTTACCGGAAGTTTTCACCTCATTTCAGTTTACGGCGGGGGGGGGGGGGGGGGGGGGGGGGGGGGGGGGGGGGGGCGGGGAAAAGAAGAAAAAAAAAAAAAAAAAAAAAAAAA
>URWK01000085.1 GCA_900551505.1 uncultured Ruminococcus sp.
CAATGTATTCACACATACCATGCGAGATTTGCAGAATTGCACGGATTTCGGACTTAGGCTTGTAGATACAGTAAAAAATTTTATCCTTTTTATCTGAACTGTCAAAGTAAGATGTATATTTATCGCAGTAATCCATATATATCTCCTGTCCCTTTATTTACACTTAATTATTTTTATTAATTAAAAGCTTATTTTCTGACCGTCACAGCTTATTACAGCCTCGGGGAAAGCCTTTGCATAGTTTTCCGGGAACTGCATAGCAGGGCTGTAATGAGTAAGCCAGAGTTTTTCTGCACCTGCTGATTTTGCGAGCCTTACAGCATCTGAAAACAACATATGACATTTTTTGTTCATTTCATCTTTCATGTCATCATCTCCGTACATTCCCTCACAAATCATCAGGTCAGAATCTTTTGCGAAGTCTGCGATTGCGTCAAAGGGCAAAGTATCAGTTACATAAGTTACTTTAGTAGGCTTTCTCTGTCCGTCAATTACCATATCGGGAGTGAAAGTCTTTTCATCAACAGTAACTGTTTCACCGTTGTGAAGAAGTTTCCAATAATTCTTAGGTATTCCGAGGGACTCCGCCTTTACAGGATTGAATACAGGCTTTCTGTTAAGTGTTATCGAATAGCCGAAACATTCACAAGTATGGCGTACAGGCATAGCTCTTACAGTCAAGTCTGAAAAACACTGAAATTCATTAATCGTATTACTTTCAAGTTCTGTTATTTCAAGAGGAAACGGAAGCCTTTCGCAGATACAGCAAAGATTTTTTACAATTTTTTCGATTCCCTTTCCGCCGTAGATTTTAAGGGGACTGGTTTTTGAACAGTTGCCGAGTGAAAGCAGAAGTCCCGGAAGTCCTGAAATGTGGTCAGCATGAAAATGTGTAATGAGCAGGACATCAAGACGACTTAAACGACATTGGGCTTCGGAGAGGGCAATCTGTGTACCCTCTCCGCAGTCAATGAGCATTGCCCGACCGTTATATTCAAAATAACAGCTTGTAAGCCAGCGGTTTTTTAGTGGCATCATTCCACCCGTGCCGATAAGGCAGACATCTAACATTATATGCCTCCTTCAATTTTTGTTCCGCACTTTGAACAGAATTTCGCATCAGATGAAACGGAAGCACCGCAATTAGGACAAAGATTTGAAGAATCTGTAAAGCCTTTGTCAACGACAAACTGAGCGGAAGAATATGCACCGTTGCTTGCGATATAGTCACAAATGAACTTGTTTATATCATCAGGAAGCTGGTATTGCTGGAAAGCACCGATAGCGGTAGGAATAAGGAACGCCGGGAAAAGCCACACACCGATACCTGCACCGACAGCCTTGTCAATCCATTTCTGTTCGCCGATTTCGGTAGAAAGAACGTTTCCACGAAGTGTAAGATGAATTGTGATGGCACTGTCCATTGCGAGAAGTTTTTTCCAGGCTTTTGGTTCTCTTGCCTGAACGACCCACTGGTTCTGTCCGTTAAAGCACTGTGCAAAAAGACCTTTTGAGTTTTCGAGGTATGACATCAGGGCGGAAATCATAGTGTCAACACTGAAGCCATCAGGAATATTGTAATTGAAATTCATAATAAATGCCTCCTTAAAAGTATGTTTTTTATTATTATTGTATCATTCAGTGCCATGATTGTCAATATATTTTGGCGGGTTCATTCATTATAAGTATGCACTTTTCAAATAAGATTTATTACAATCTTTTTCATTTTGAAGGGGCAACCTACCTTTCAGGCAAGTTGTCCTTAAAGAAAATTTTCAAAACCTCTTGACAAATTGTATAGAAAGATGTTAAAATAGTAGAGCCGCATAGAAACGGTTTTTTAAAGTCTTTAACAGACTGCCGTTGATAGCGAGTTTTATAAAAAAGGCAGGTGCATTCAGAATGTACGCAGTTATCGAAACAGGTGGAAAACAGTATCAGGTTAAAGAAGGCGATGTTGTTTTCATTGAAAAGCTTGAAGTTGCAGAAAATGAAACAGTAACTTTTGACAAGGTCGTTGCAGTAAGCGGAGATGATGGTATCAAGGTTGGTACTCCTTATGTTGAAGGTGCAACAGTTGAAGCAACAGCTCTCAAGAACGGTAAGTCAAAGAAAATCACTGTATTTACTTACAAGGCAAAGAAGGGCGAAAAGACTAAGCAGGGTCACAGACAGCCTTACACAAAGGTTCAGATTGGTGCTATCAAGGCATAATGATTGTTGCGAAGTTTTTTAAATCTTCTCGTAAATTTATCGGGTTTCAAATCAGTGGTCACGCAGGTTTTGCCGAATCGGGCTATGATATAGTCTGTGCAAGCGTTTCATCGGCGGTTCAGCTTACAGCGAACAATATCACGGAAATTTTTCAGATTGAAGCAAATGTTTCAGTTGAAGAGAATCTCATAAGCCTCAGGGTGAACGAAGAAAATGATATTGCGGACAAGCTTATTTACGGACTTAATTTCCATCTTAATCTTGTTTCGGAGGAGTTCAGCGATGAACTGACCGTTGAAGAGTACAATGCGGACTGAAAACACTGAAAGTTCCTTTTCCGTATGGGTGTCATGCGGAATTTACAAATCAACACAATTACGGAGGTGTAAATACGATGATTAAAATTAGTATGCAGTTTTTCGCTCATAAAAAAGGTATGGGTTCAACAAAGAACGGCCGTGATTCTGAATCAAAGAGACTCGGCGTAAAGAGAGCTGACGGTCAGTTTGTTCTCGCAGGTAATATCCTCGTTCGTCAGAGAGGTACTCATATTCACGCAGGTGCAGGAGTTGGAAAGGGTTCTGATGATACACTTTTCGCACTCGTAAACGGTACAGTTAAATTTGAAAGAGTTGGCCGTGACCGTAAGCAGGTTTGCGTATATCCTGAGCAGTAATTTTTAAAATATCTGAATTGAGAATTTTGAAATCCCGAGCATAATTAAAGTGCTTGGGATTTTTTGCAAGAATAGGCTTTTGAAAAATACATATCATAAGCCTGTAAACAAAATAACGGGAAACGGAGAATCAAATGTTTGTCGATAAAGCAAAAATAAGAATAAAAGCAGGCGACGGCGGAGATGGTGCAGTGTCATTCCACCGTGAAAAGTATGTAGCGGCAGGAGGCCCTGACGGCGGAGATGGCGGAAAAGGCGGGGATATAGTCTTTGTTGCCGATGACAATTTTTCAACACTTATTGACTTCCGTTATAAGAGAAAATACGTTGCGGAAAGAGGTCAGAACGGTTCAGCGAAAAATTGCAGCGGCAGAAATGCTTCTGACCTCGTCATAAAAGTTCCGAGAGGTACTGTTATAAAGGATGCTGAAACAGGCAGAATTTTAGCCGATATTTCAACAGACGAACCGCAAGTTATAGCCAAGGGCGGACGTGGCGGAAAAGGTAATGCACGTTTCGCCACACCTACAAGACAAATTCCGAGATTTGCTAAACCGGGATTTCCGGGCGAAGAATATGTAGTAACCCTTGAACTCAAGCTTATAGCCGATGTCGGACTTGTGGGATTCCCTAATGTCGGAAAGTCTACACTGATTTCTGTAGTCAGTGCCGCAAAGCCTAAGATTGCCAATTATCATTTTACAACACTTACACCGGTGCTTGGAGTTGTCAGGGCGGACGCTGAAAAATCATTTGTAATGGCTGATATTCCGGGACTTATAGAAGGTGCAAGCGAGGGTGTAGGACTTGGACATGAATTTTTACGTCATGTTGAACGTTGCAGACTGATAGTCCATGTGCTTGATGTTTCGGGAATTGAGGGCAGAAATCCTATAGAAGACTTTGAAATTATCAACAGAGAACTCAAAAATTTCAGTCAGGAACTTGCAGAATGTCCGCAGATAGTTGTTGCGAACAAGTGCGATATGGCAACACCGGAACAGATTTCGGAACTCAGAAGATATATCGAAAATCTTGGGTTACAGTTCTTTGAAATTTCAGCGGTTACAACTCAGGGAACTAAAGAGCTTATTCAGGCAGTTTCCGCAAAGCTTGACACATTACCACCGGTCAGGAGATATGAAGCAGAACCTGTTACACCGGAAGAACTTGAAGAAAAGACCAATAAGCACAACGCATTTGAAATCCAGAAAGAAGACGGAGTTTATTATATCGAAGCTCCGTGGCTTGAAGGTATCATGCGTACAATTGACATGGACGATTATTCTTCATTGCAGTATTTCCAGAAAGTTCTCCACACAAGCGGAATTATTGCAAAGCTTGAGGAAATGGGCATAAATGACGGCGATACAGTAAATATCTTCGGATTTGAATTTGACTACATGAGATAATCGGGAGGTGACTGTGACGGAAAACCTGACAGAACGTGAAGCAGGGCAATATAACCCTCTCACACTTGCGTTTCTGGGCGACAGTGTGTACGAAGTTATGACCAGAGAAAAAATTATCAGAGAGGCTGAAAGACCTGTGTCAAAGCTTAACGAACTGAAAGTTGAAAAAGTCTGTGCGACTTATCAGGCGGAAGTTGCATACAGAATAGCGGATATGCTTACCGAAAAGGAACTTGCAGTGCTGAAACGTGGCAGAAATGCAACGGGTACGAACGTTCCCAAGAGTGCAGACGCAAGAACTTACAGAATGGCAACGGGTCTTGAATGCCTTTTTGGATTTCTTTATCTTACGGGGAACAGCAGAAGGCTTGAAGAAATCTTTGAAGCGGTCTGGAATCTGCCCGAAGATAAAGAAAACAATCAAAATCAAATGGAGTGATTAAAGATGGATTTTAATTCAATGTTTGGCGGAATGAATATAAATGACCTTATGAACAACCCGAATGTCAAGGAAATGACTGACAGCATTAAGAGCAACGGAGCAAACGAAAATGCCGTACTCGCAATGATTACCAATATGCTTGAAGACAAAAACAATGCCGAAATGGTAGAAAGACTTGTTACAGGGCTGAAACCGTCACTTAACGATGAAGAAAAGAAAATTGTAGATGGCGGAAATGCAGTTGAAGGACTTAAAAAACTTCTCTCATACTTTATGAGCAGACCTGACAGAGTTAAGGAGCTTACAAGCGTACTCATGAGCCAGTTTGGGAACAAATAACATTTACATATAGTAGGAGGAATTTTTAAAATGTCAGGACATTCAAAATGGAATAATATCAAACGTAAAAAAGAAGCTACAGATGCTGTAAAAGGTAAAATCTTCACAAAGATAGGCAGAGAAATTACAGTTTGTGTAAAGGAAAGCGGCGGCGACCCGGCTTCAAACTCAAAGCTTCGTGACCTTATCGCAAAGGCTAAGTCAAATAACGTGCCGAATGACAACATTGAAAGAGTTATCAAGAAAGCTATGGGCGATGGTGACAAGAACAATTATGAAACAATGATTTATGAAGGTTATGGTCCAAGCGGTGTAGCCGTAATTGTTGAATGCCTTACAGACAACAAGAACAGAACTGCGGGCGATGTCCGCCACTATTTCGATAAATTCGGCGGAAACCTCGGAACAAGCGGTTGCGTATCATTCATGTTCTCTACAAAGGGAATTGTAATTATCGAAAATAACGGACTTGACGAAGATACGGTAATGGAAGACTGCTTTGAATACGGTGCGGACGACCTTTCAGTAGAAGACGAAACTATTGAAATTTCCTGCCCACCCGCAGAACTTCACAATCTCAGAGAAGGACTTGAAAGCAAGGGCTACAAGGTTCTTTCGGCAGAAACAGACAGGATTCCGGCAACATATACAGACCTTACAGACGAGGAAAGCATAAAGAAGATGAATCTTTTGCTTGAACACCTCGAAGACAACGATGACGTTCAGAACGTATATCACAACTGGAATATGCCTGAAGAAGAAACAGAAGACTAATTTTTAGTATAGTATAACGGGAAGTTCGGGGGGGGGGGGGGGGGCGGGCGCCGCCCCCCCCCCCCCCCCCGAGGGAGAAAAAACAAAAAGGGGGGGTGGGGTGAGAGAAAGAGAGAAATTAATATTTATATT
>URWK01000086.1 GCA_900551505.1 uncultured Ruminococcus sp.
TTTTTTTTTTTTTTTTTTTTTTTTTTTTTTTTTTTTTTTTTTTTTTTTTTTTTTTTTTTTTTTTTTTTTTTTTTTTTCCCCCCCCACCCCACCCCCCCCCCCCCCCCCCCCCCCCCCCCCCCCTCACGTCTTCTTATCAGAAAAACTTACTTAATTAATAAGAGTTAAATCAAAGTGATGCAAGACCAACGATAACCTGAGCAATCTTAAAGAGGTCAGCAATGTTTACCTTGTTATCACCGTTTACATCGGCATTCTTGAGAGCATCGCCTGTAATGGTCTTTACAGTGGCGATATGCTGAGCGAGTGTAAAGAGGTCAGTAATGTTAACCTTACCGTCACCGTTAATGTCGCCCTTCTTGCCTGTGGAAGAACCACCCTTTGTGGTAGTTGTAGTTGTTGAGGAAGTCTGCTTAGGTGTAGTGGTTGTTGTAACTGTTGTCTGCTTAGGTGTAGTAGTTGTTGTAGCGGAAGTCTGTTTTGGGGTTGTTGTGGTAGTTGTTGTGCTTTCGGAAGGTCTGTCAAAAGTAACCTTTACATTCTTGAGAGTGATAGAGCCTGAGCGGTTGCCCTGAGCGTCCGGATTGAAGTAGTAAGCACCGAGATGAATTTCACCGTCCGGATTTACATAAGCACCGATTTTTTCGTCAACATTCCATACAAGTGTGGCTGTGCTTCCTGAGAATACGAAGTCAATGCCTTCACCCTGATACCACCAGTCGTCTGTTTTTGCTGTACAGTCGTTAGTAACGCCCATACCGTAAGCAAATGTGCAGTTGCCGAGTTTTGTGCTTGAAGAGATTTCAAATGTTACGCTTCTGATAATGTCGCCTCTCTGGATACCGAAGTCAGCAGTCTTTACAGAGAAAAGATTGTTTTCATCCGACCAGTCTTTTGCATTGAGGGTTTCATTTACGGTAACGCTTGCAGTCTTACCACCGCTTGTTGAAGGAGTTTTAGTAGTTGTGGTAGTAGAGGAAGTTTGTCTTGGAGTTGTTGTGGTAGTGGTTGTAGTACCGCTTGAAGAACCTGCTCTTGTGAATTCAACGGTTACGTTCTTGAGGGTGATAGAACCTGAACGGTTGCCCTGAGCGTCCGGATTGAAGTAGTAAGCACCAAGGTGAATATCACTGTCCGGATTTGCATAAGAACCTATATTACTTGGAACATTCCATGTAAGAGTTGCGGAATTACCTGTGAATGTCTTATTGAATGAGTCGCCCTGATACCACCAGTCATCTGTTTTAGCAGGACAATCATTTGTAACGCCCATAGCATAAGCAAATGTACAGTCACCGAGTTTTGTAGATGAAGAAAGTTCATAAGTAACCTTTGTAATTACGTCACCCTTCTGAATTCCGAAGTCAGCCATCTTAATAACAAAGTGGTTGTTTTTATCTGACCATTCGCTTGCCTTGATAGTGCTGTTAACTGTAACAGTCTGTTTCTGTTTATTGCCGGAAGGTGAAGTTGTGGTTGAAGTATTCTTAGGTGTAGTGGTTGTGGTAACTCTTGGTGTGGTAGTAGTGGTTGTAGTACCGCCTGAAGAACCTGCCCTTGTGAATTCAACGGTTACGTTCTTGAGGGTGATAGAACCTGAACGGTTGCCCTGAGCGTCCGGATTGAAGTAGTAAGCACCAAGGTGAATATCACTGTCCGGATTTGCATAAGAACCTATATTACTTGGAACATTCCATGTAAGAGTTGCGGAATTACCTGTGAATGTCTTATTGAATGAGTCGCCCTGATACCACCAGTCATCTGTTTTAGCAGGACAATCATTTGTAACGCCCATAGCATAAGCAAATGTACAGTCACCGAGTTTTGTAGATGAAGAAAGTTCATAAGTAACCTTTGTAATTACGTCACCCTTCTGAATGCCGAGGTCAGCCATCTTAATAACAAAATGGTTGTTTTTATCTGACCATTCGCTTGCCTTTATAGTGCTGTTAACTGAAACAGTCTGTTTCAATGTAGAGCTTGTAGCAGGAGTAGTTGTGGTTGAGGTAGAAGTTGAAGTATTAGTGTTTCTCGGAGTTGTGGTTGTTGTTGAAGTAGTGGTTGTTGTCGGGTTATCATCTTCCTTAAGACCTGAAGAAATTGAATAAAGACCTGCGGCAGCACCTACAAGACCTGCGTTATAGTCAAGTGCAACTTCTGTATATTCATATTCAACTGTCTTATCTTTGTAAGAACCGTCTGACTTAGGACCACCAACCAAAGCACCGGTAAGTTCATGTGAATATCCGGAAGCTTCAGCGGTACTCTGACCCTGAGCGGCTCTGTGGTGAGGCTGTTTAACTGATTTGGAGTTGAAGCTTGCAACATAGCAAAGGTTATTGCTGTTATTGCCAAGCAGGTAATCCATCTGAGTTTCAGCCCATGATGAATATGTTGAGGAATTATTTGCTCTGTCATAGATGCAAGCTATCATCTGAGCCATAGCATTGTATCTTGCAGAACCCCAGTTGTCCTGAACTGAGTAAATGCCTGTCTTTGTAAGGTCGTTCTTGAAGTGGTCAAGTTCCTTGCTTACATAGCCCCAGTAAGTTGAGCTGTTTGCAGTGTCAAGTTCAGCCATCATTACGAGAACGCCGTTCCATACGTTGTTCCAGCAGTGCATCCAGTTAGGGCTTGTAGCAGCGTAGCCGGCTTCTGAAATGTATGAATTTGCATCTGCAAGGTAAGAACTGTCATTTGTAGCCTTGTAGAGCCATACGGCAGCCCATGCCATATCGTCAAGGTAAGTATCGGAATTATAGAATTCAGATGCACCTTCTTTAGCAGTCTGCTTTGAATTGTTCTTTGCGAAGCTGTAAAGAGCCTTTGCATATTTAAGGTGTTCAGCATTGCTTGTGTTTACATATGAAGCGGCAAGTGAAGCAGCGGTATTTGAAACAATATCCGTTGCAGGGTTTGAAGAAGTTGCAAAATATGTTGTTCTGCTGTAACCACTGTAACCTTCGTTTGTGGTGGTGTCTTTCTGAGCTTCAGGAGAACCCCAGTAATTGTGGTCAGCTGTACCATCACCTACCTGATAGCAGAAAGCAACAACATTGCCTGAGCCGTCAAGATATGTGGATTTTACGAAATAGTCATTGAAGTTGTTGAGTGTTTTAAGCATCTGGCTTGAAGCACCTGTAGCGGTGAAAGCGGATTTAAATTCGCTGTAGCTCCAGCCGAGAGTAGAAGCGGAATATGCAGCAGGAAGACCAAATTTAACGTGGTCGCCGGCATCGTGATAACCGCCTTCAACGTCAACCTTGCCGTTTCCGTCAGAGTCAACAACGGAAACTACTGAAGAATTGCCGTTGATGTTTGTCTTGTCGAGCGGAATTTGTGAGTCGAAAGTATGGCAGTTTTTACGCCATGAGAAATTGTTGCCTGAAACGTCATTTCCGCAAAGGTTCGCATCATAGAACTTTACGGAAGCATTAAGCAGGTCTGAATATGTAGATTTGTCAACGCCGGCAGCCGATGCAGTAAATGCAGGAACGGCAGTTGCAAAAGATGATGCAAGCATAGCGAGGCTGACGATACCTGCTCCGATTTTCTTTGAATACATTTTAAAATATCCTTCCTTCCATTTGGTTGTGTTAAGAAACAGTTAATTTAAACGTTTAAGATAACTTATCAAAAATAACCGTTTTCAAATCATCACTATAAATATACACTATTAATAAGATTTTTTTGTGAATAATTATTAAAAATATTAAGACATTTTGAATTTTATTTTCAGCTGTACGGATATTTTGTGAATAAAATAAAATTTGCCCTCAAGGAATTGTGCATAACCGACAAAAATATAATTCCGTCAAGTCTGTACAATCAGTCTGTGAAATGTTATACTGAGTATGGTATAATTAAAAGCAAAGGGAGAGTTGAAGTAATGGGTAAAGTTTTCTGGAATGGGGGAACATTGCTTTCACCGATGCCGGCAGTGCTGGTTACTTGTGCGGACGGCGAAAAGAAAAATGTTTTTACAGTGGCATGGACAGGGATAATAAACACAAAACCGCCTATGACATACATTTCCGTAAGGCCGTCAAGATATTCGTATGGGATAATTAAGAAAACGGGAGAATTTGCGATAAATCTTACTACTGAGAAACTTTGCAGGGCTGTGGATTTCTGCGGAGTGAAAAGCGGAAAGGATATTGATAAGTTTGAAGCGTGCAAATTTACGGTAACAGATGCAAAGAATATTTCCGTGCCGATACTTGAAGAAAGTCCGCTTGCACTTGAATGTAAGGTTGTAGATTCAAAGCTTCTCGGAACACATGAGATATTCATTGCGGAAATAGTCGGAACTGTGGCAGATGAAAGGTATATTGACGAAAACGGCAGACTTGAACTTGAGAAAGCGGACTTGCTGGCATATTCACACGGACAATACAGAGGGCTTGGGAAAAATCTCGGCAGTTTTGGTTTCAGTGTCAGAAAGAAAAAGAAGAAACATAAGAAAAAATAAAATTTATGTATTTTTGACAAAATGACCTTGAAAAATCGTATTAAACAGTCTATAATAAATAAAAAAGATTTATCAAACAGACTGGAGTGAATGGCTGAAATGAAATTACCTAAAATGATATTGTTCGATTACGGACAAACCTTGATGGCAGAGGAGGACTTCAACAGGGCGAAAGGTACAAAGGCGTTACTTGAATATGCGATACATATACCAAGCGGAGTGACGATTAAAAAAATCTGTGATTTCGCAGAAGAAATGAACAGGGTTTCAAAGCGTTACGACAGAAATTCAGATGCGAATATGATTGAAATTCATAATCATTCATATATGAATTATCTGTATGAATATTTTGATATAAAGTTTGATATAACACCGTATGAGAGAGAAAAAATTTTCTGGGACAATGCAGCACCTGCAAAACCTACAAGAGGCGTTGAAAAGATGCTTAAATTCCTGGCGGATAATGGCATAAGAACAGCGGTTCTCAGCAATATCTCATACAGTGGGCATACACTTAAAAGCAGGATAAGAGAATTCCTGCCGAAGAACGACTTTGAATTTATCATCGCAACGAGCGAATATATGTTCAGAAAACCGCACCCGAAAATTTTTGAACTTGCCTTGAGGAAAGCGAACCTCCAACCGCAAGATGTATGGTATATAGGCGACAAGGTCAGAAATGACATAAACGGAGCAGGAGAATGCGGAATATATCCGTTGCTTTATAAGGCTTACGCAACGGAAAAATTTGAAGAACCGAGCGTTGAGCATACGGAACTTAAAGACTGGTCAGAACTTATGAAGATAATAACAGAACTTAAACAACAAGAGGTAGGAAATTTTGATTAAAAGAGAGTTATGTAAACTTTATGCAGTAACAGACAGAAATTTATGCAGGGACTTTTTAGGCGAACTTGAGGAAGCCGTGAAAGCAGGAGTTACGCTTGTACAACTCAGGGAAAAGAACCTTGCAGATGATGAGTTTGTGGTGCTGGCAAAGAATGTTAAGAAATTGCTGGCAAAATACAATGTTCCGCTGATTATAAACGACAATATAAATGTGGCACTTGCAGTAAATGCCGATGGCGTACACCTCGGGCAGTCGGATATGAAGCCGGAGGAAGCAAGGAAACTTCTCGGCAGTGACAAGATAATAGGTGTATCCGCAAGGACAATTGAGCAGGCACAGACGGCTTATAATAACGGAGCGGATTATATCGGGTCAGGAGCGGTTTTCGGGACTTCCACGAAAAAGGATGCAAAGAAGCTTTCTGTTGAAGAATTTTCGAAGATATGCGGAAGTGTGCCGATACCGGTTGTGGCAATCGGCGGAGTAAATGCGGAAAATATCGGACAACTTGAGGGAACAGGTGCAAGCGGTGTAGCTGTAGTTTCGGCGATTTTCGGACAGCCTGATATTAAAGAGGCTGTTAATTCCTTACTCAAGG
>URWK01000087.1 GCA_900551505.1 uncultured Ruminococcus sp.
ATAGAAAACCCGAAATTGAGAGATGACATAGAGATTAAGGCGGTTAATTCAACTGCTGTTGCCGATGAAAACGGTATTTCAGGAATGGCAAATATGGTTATGCTCGGGAAACTTATTTGTGATACCTGTATTTTTACACTGGATACTTTAAAAAAGGCTCTTGAAAAATGTGTGCCTGCTCAGAAAAAACATTTGATTGAATACAATCTTAAAGCCTTAAATCTTGGAATGACTCTCTGAGGCGGAAAATCGGGGGGGGGCCCCCCCCAAAAAATTTTTGTGGGGGGGGCCGCCTCGATAAACGTATCTTAAAACTGTATGAAAGCCTGTTCTATGGGACTTCGCAAGACTTCCGCAAGTTCTTTGTTTTGTGTTCGGAAAATTTTTATTTAAGGCATCCTTCAAGTGCCGATTCTGCGGTGTCATTATCTTTGCTGACAATCAGATATACATAATTTCCCTTTGTCTTGACTTCACTCGCACAAAGTTTGTCATATTCTTCCGCAACATAGCCGTCAAAGTCTTTCTTTCTCTTTTCCAGTCTGCTGTTAAGGGCGGTTTCAATATCATCAACGGTATCCTTTGAAGATGCATGGAAAACGGCTACTTCATCGGCTTCACCTGCTGAACCTGCGATAGTTGCACCGAAATCAGAATACCAGCCCTCCTGAACATCATAATAATAAGTGAGTCTGTCTGCTGTAACTTCCTGCATTTCAGGGAATGATACTCCGCTTGAAATAACTGCCGTCAT
Source organism: uncultured Ruminococcus sp. (assembly GCA_900551505.1). Lineage (GTDB taxonomy): Bacteria > Bacillota > Clostridia > Oscillospirales > Ruminococcaceae > UBA5884. The sequence continues at coordinate 755 of URWK01000087.1, forward strand.
AATATCCTTTGAAGCCACATCGTCAGGCATTGAACCTCCGCAAGCTGTAAGCATACACAATGACATTGCAAATGCTGAAATTATCCCCAAACCCTTTATTTTCTTGGTCATACTCTCTTTTTCCTTTCTTTCTTTTGTTATATATTTTACTGTACGGTTGTAGTTTCCGCAACAGTCGTTGTCACTGTCTGTTCACTGCCGTCTGAAACAGTATGTGAAAGAACATAATTGAGCAATATGTTATATGTCGCTTTCTGGAAGTGCATACCGTCAGTAGCTGCATCTTCTTCAGGAAGTTTTCCGTCTGAACCTTTAAGTGCCGAATTTATGTCAACATAATTTACCCCCTTAGTATTCGCAAGGTCAAGTAATGCAAGATTATACTTGTCAATTTCAGAGTTAAGAATTGCATTATCTCCTGCAACTTCTCTGCCTGCCGTTACCGGAGGAATACTGAGAATATATATTGTCGCATTCGGAAGTGTTGCGTGGATTTCGTCAATGAATGCACTGTACTTTTCAATCATAACGTCATTTGAAAGCCATGCTATTCCGTTACTGCCAAGCATTATATACACATTCTGAGGCTGAGCGGCTGCAAGTGCATCTATAATTTTCATATTTCCGTAAGTTGTATCTATAGTATCCGTATCTATTTTTGAAATATTCATGCCTATACTTGCAATAACATTCGGTTCGGGTACAAGTGCATATGACGCAAGACCGACAGTAATTGAATCGCCTACGAATGCACAAGTCGAATAATAATCCGTGGTTTTCGGAGCAGATTCAGGTACAGGATTTGAAGTATTTCCCTGAACAGCTTGAATTGTAGTTACATCTGTTGTCCCGGAAATATCACTGCCTGCTGTTGTTTCTGAAACTGCCGTTGTATCGCCTGTCTGAGCCGTATCTTCAGTTCCGGTAGTGGTTTCACCTGTTCCCGTAGTTTCTGAAGTTGCTGAACTGTTGCTTGCTGTCTGTTCAAACTGTTTCGGATTATAGTCGGGACGGTTCGCCGAAACCATGTAGACCATAAAGAACAAGATGAACGAAAGCAGAAATATAAAAAATATCATTGTAATTTTAAATTTTGGTTTTCTTTTTCTTATAGTTGCCATTGCGGAAATTCTTCCTTTCTTATACGCTTCATTTTCCTATCTTTTTAAATTCATAAATATCTGTTTTTTAATTTTCAGCATACATCAGTTTTTATTATATCTCATATAATATTTTTTTGCAAGGTTTTTTTCGCTATAATTTCGCTAAAACAAAAAATATAAATTTCTCTGTTGTTGCAAAGTAATAAAAACTGTAGTATAATATATCGTAGGCTTGAAAAATCATAATCAGTTTTTCATAATCACAAGTTAAGTTTTTTGGGAGGATAATATTTTATGTGTGGATTTGTCGGTTTTACGAATTACATTGATAATTCAAACCTTGTTATCGGCAACATGATGGACAGGATTAAACACAGAGGCCCTGATTCCGAGGGGAAATACGTTGATGAAGATATTGCAATGGGTTTCCGCCGTCTTAGTATCATTGACCTTGCACAAGGCAGTCAGCCTCTTTATAACGAGGATAATTCAAAGGTTCTTACCTTTAACGGTGAAATATACAACTTTCAGGAAATCAGAGAAACTCTTATAAAAGCAGGTCATAAATTTACCACGCATACAGATTCAGAGGTTCTCCTCCATGGATACGAAGAATTTGGCACAGGCTTGTTAAATAAGCTCAGAGGAATGTTCGCATTCGTAATCTGGGATAAAAATAAAAAAGAACTTTTCGGAGCAAGGGACTTTTTCGGTATAAAGCCTCTTTATTATGCGAAAATGGGCAAAACTTTCATGTACGGTTCGGAAATCAAGAGTTTTCTTGCACATCCTGATTTCAAAAAGGAACTCAATGAAACAGCTCTTGAAAACTACCTTACATTCCAGTATTCGCCTACTACGGAAACTTTCTTCAAGAACGTTTATAAGCTTCCGCCTGCTCACTATTTTATTTACAAGGACGGAAAACTTGAAATAAAGCGTTACTGGGAAGTTAAATTCGAGGCAGACGAAGAACCTGAACTTGATGACTGGGTAGAAAAGATTTCTGATATTTTCCATAACTCCGTTGAAGCCCACAAGATAAGCGATGTGGAAGTAGGCTCTTTCCTTTCAAGCGGTGTAGATTCAAGTTATGTTGCCGCCGTTGCCAATGTCGACAAAACATTTACGGTAGGTTTCGGAAGTGACGAAAAATACAACGAAATCAGTTGGGCTAAGGAATTTTCCGAAGCTATCGGAAAAGAAAATTTCAGCAAGGTCATTTCGGCAGAAGAATATTGGGGCAATCTCGCAAAAATCCAGTACCATATGGACGAACCGCTTGCAGACCCTGCCGCAATAGCACTTTACTTTGTGTGTAACATCGCTTCAAAACAGCTTAAAGTTGTACTTTCGGGCGAAGGTGCAGATGAAATTTTCGGTGGTTACAATGTATATTCGGAACCTGACGGCACGGCTTACGACAAACTTCCGATGGGGCTTAAACGTGGAATCGGTCATATCTGCGAACACTTACCTGCTCAGAAAGGTGTAAACTTCTTTGTAAGAAAGGGCAAAACTCTTGAAGAATTGCTTAAAATAACTACTTCCGCCCCTGACCCGACCGTTATCACCAAGCCTTTCTACGATAAGGTTAAGGATAAAGATGACGTAACAAAGATGCAATACCTTGATTTACACTTATGGATGACAGGCGATATTCTCCTTAAAGCCGACAAGATGAGTATGGCTAATTCGCTTGAACTCCGTGTACCTTTCCTCGATAAAAAGGTTATGGAAGTTGCCGAAAAAATTCCACGCAGATACAGAGTTACTCACAGTGAAGTCACTGACGAACATACAAAGTACATTACAAAATACGCTATGCGTCTTGCAGCGAAAAAGGATACTCCTCCACAAACTGCAAAGACTGCCTCAAAGAAAAAGCTTGGTTTCCCTGTTCCGATTCGTGTATGGCTTAAAGAAGACAAATATTATGACTTCGTCAAGGAACGTTTCACAAGTCCGGTAGCCGACCATTTCTTTAATACCGAACTCCTTGTAAAACTGCTTGACGAACACAAAGAAGGCAAAAAGGATAACAGCCGTAAAATCTGGACAGTGTTCATATTCCTCGTATGGTATAAGGTATATTTTGAAGATAAAATCTGACACAGGAGAAATACAAAATGGCAAGTTTGGTTACTTATGAATACATCAGAAGAAATCCCGACATAATAACATACATCAAAAGAGCAGATAAGGCTCTTGAAGCTCAAGGTTATACAGAACATTCTTTCGCCCATGTTGAGAAAGTCTCTCAGACTGCGGGAATGATTCTTACACAACTCGGATACCCTGAAAGAGCCATTGAACTCGCAAAAATAGCAGGCATGATGCATGACATCGGCAATGTCATAAACCGCATTGACCATGCACAGAGCGGAGCGGTTATGGCATTCAGACTGCTCGACAATCTCAGTATGCCGGCAGATGAAATATGTTCAATTATTTCCGCAATAGGCAATCATGATGAATCAACCGCTCAACCTATTGATGCAATTTCCGCCGCACTGATTATCGCAGACAAAACAGACGTAAGAAGAAGCCGTGTAAGAAATACAGATTTTCTTACTTTCGATATACACGACCGTGTAAATTATGCGGTTGAAAAATCATTACTGTATTTCAATCCCGACAAGACTTCAATTATTCTCAATCTTTCGATTGACACCAATATTTCGTCAGTTCTCGAATATTTTGAAATTTTTCTTCAGAGAATGTTGCTTTGCAAAAGAGCCTCATTATTCCTTGGTTTAAAATTTGAAATGATAATCAACGGGTCTACCGTTCTTTAAAATTTCAGATAATCATATAAAAAAGGGGATTAAAAAAAATGAATTCACAGTATCAGCACCTTATTGACCTCAGTGATTATCCTGTTTCCTGGTGGAATAAAATTGTTGCACTTGGCCAGGATATAAAAAATCACCCGCAACGCTACATAAAGGCTTGTTCCGGAAAAATTATGGCAACTCTTTTCTACGAGCCGTCAACCCGTACACAGATGTCTTTCCAGACTGCAATGATAAGACTTGGCGGAAGTATAATAGGTTTTGACAATCCGGCAACTTCATCAGTATCAAAGGGAGAAAGCCTGAAAGATACCACAAAAATTGTCAGCAATTACGCCGATATTCTTATAATCCGTCACCCATTGCCGGGAGCTGCCAAAGCTGCCGCACTTACTTCCGACTGCCCTATAATCAATGCGGGAGATGGCGGACATTTGCATCCTACACAAACACTTACAGACCTGCTCACACTTACAGAAGAAAAAGGCAGACTTGACAATCTTACAATCGGGCTTTGCGGAGACCTCATAAACGGCAGAACTGTTCATTCACTTTGCAAGGCACTTTCATGTTATCCGAACAATAAGTTTGTACTTATTTCCACCGATGAACTTAAACTTCCTTCATATGTAAAGGATATTCTTATTGCTCATGGCTGTGAATTTACTGAAACAAGCTCCCTTGATGATGTTATTGCCGAACTCGATGTACTTTACATGACAAGAGTACAACAGGAAAGATTTGCAAGCCGTGAAGAATATCTTGCCCTGAAAGATGCTTACATTCTCGACACAAAAAAAATGAAACACGCAAAACCTGACCTTGTTGTTATGCACCCATTGCCGAGAGTTGACGAAATCGAAGTTGCGGTTGACGATGACCCAAGGGCAATGTACTTCAAACAGGCAAAATACGGTATGTATGTCAGAATGGCTCTTATCATGACCATGCTTGAAAACAATGAACCGTCCCAGCTTCTCTATGGCAAGACTTACAAGAACGTAAAATGCACAAACCCTAAGTGCATCACAAATCAGGAAGAATATTTGCCGAAAAGCTTCAGGGGAAACGGCACTACCGTTGAATGTGAATACTGTGACGAACGTGTACTTCTCGAATACAACTGATTTTGGGCTTCTCTGAATGAAGAGCCGGGGGGGCGGCCGCCCCCACCCCCCACCCCCCCCCGCCCCCAAAAAAAAAAAGAAAAATAATATATATAATTAAAAAAAAAAAAAAAAAAAAAAAAAAAAAAAAAA